>DASPNR010000014.1 GCA_035626395.1 Candidatus Limnocylindrales bacterium
AAAAAAGCCTTCCGCTCACTTGCCAGGCGCAGTGTTTTCGTACTATGTTCGCCTCGATGATCGAGGTCTCCGCTGCCATTCGTGACGACGTCTCCAGCCGCTTCGTGCGCCTGCCGCTGGCCGGCACCCGCATCACGGCCGAGAGGTGTGCCTGGCGGCCGGAACCCGCGCCTGGTGAGCGCGCCGCCTCCGAACGACCTCGCCGCATCAGCCGCGGCGTACTGCCGGACGCTATCGAGCTGGATGGCGAAGCCGGGCCGGCCGCCGCACTCGTTTCACGCTACCGATTGATCCAGGCGCAGATCGTTGCCGAGCTGCTCGAGCGCAAGCTGTGGGGCCCGCTCGGCTTCACGCGTCTTTCCGATTACGCCGCCGAGCGCCTCGGTGTCAGTGGACGCAGCCTGGAGGAGGACGCGCGCGTGGTGACGGCGCTGGCATCGCTGCCGCTGATCCAGCAGGCGTTCGAGGCGGGTGTGATCCGCTGGACGCACGCACGAACGCTCGCTGGCGTTGCGACGGCAGAGACCGAGCGCGGCTGGCTGCGCGTTGCGCTGACCTCGACGACGCGGGCGCTTGCGGAGCTGGCGAAGACCGCGCGGCGCGGAGATCGCGCTCCGGGCGATGCGGCAGGGCCGGGGGATGCGGGCGCGCCGGGAGATGCGGCCGCGCCGGGGGATGCGGGCGCGGGCGGCGCAGCGGCGAGTCCAGATGCGTGCGCGTCGAGGAGGGGCGCGAGCGATGAAGGGACGGGTCCAAATGCGTGCGCGTCGAGCAGTGGCGTGAGCGATGAAAGGACGGGTCCAAATGCGTGCGCGTCCGGTACAGGCTCGGATCGCGACGGTCCTGCCGCTGCGGCCTCCACTGGCGCGGCATCCGCCGATGCCACCGCATCCGCATCCGCATCCGCCACCGCATCCGCTGACGCAACCGCATCCGCCACCGCATCCGCCGACGCCACCGCATCCGCCACTGCATCCAGCGGTTCCGAAGAGCCGCTCGTCTGCTTCCGCATCGTCATGACCCGGTTCGGCCGTCAGCTCTGGCGCGCGGTGCGGGAGCTGGCCTCACGCATGTGCGGCGCCGACGTGCCGCCTGCCCGTGTCATCGAGACGGTTGCTGCAGAAGCGCTCAGCTGGCCGCACTGCGATCCGCCAGGCTCGCAGCCGCAGCCGGCGAAACACCCCCGCCGATCCGAGGAGATCCTGGTGCGTGCCTTCGAAG
>DASPNR010000015.1 GCA_035626395.1 Candidatus Limnocylindrales bacterium
GTGAGCGATCGGGAACATGGGTGACACTTCAATCCGGGGACATGGGTGACAGTCCGCCGGGGTTGATCGGGCGGTGACGAGCAGCTTTCGACGGCCGCCGGCTTTCGACGCGAGGCGGGGCCCACAAGGCCCCAGCCGTGAAGCGTCGAAAGGCGGAGGAAGGCCGTCGGAAGGTGCGCCGACTCTCATGCGACATCCGGACGGGCCGACACCGCATCGTTGTCCTCGTCGTCGACCGTCAGCACGCGACGAGTCCGGCGGTCGATGATGCCGATGGCGAGGCTGCCGAAGTAGACCGTCCAAAGCCCATCGTCGTGCTCGACCAGACCGAGGTCCTGGCCGCACAGCGCATGACCGATGAAGACGTACCCGTTCCACAAGCTCACGCAGCCATTTGGCGCGACGCGACGGCGCTCGTAATGCGATGGGTACTCGAGGTCAGGCAGACGTTCTGGATACGGACGCGGCGAGGCGCGGTACTGCGTCGATGGGGTCTGCTGGCCAAGACCCTCGTGCGGTCGCTCGTAGTTGTGCTGGTGCACGAAGTCATCGAAGCGCCGTTGCTGGGACCGCATCGTCGCCGCCGGAGGGCGCGTCGTCTCGGCCTTCAGATCGCGATGCATGCGCTCATGGCGACCGTTGTGCTGCGGCTGGGCCGGGGCGTTGCGCTTCAGAGCGATACCGAGCCGCATCCACCACACCGACACGCGGGAAAGACGGCAGAGACCGGTACTCGCGAACGGGCTGCCGTTGTCGCTACGGATCGCATCCGGCAGGCCATGGCGACGAAACAGCTGCTCGAAGCATGACCGGACGTCGTCACCATCGATGCCGGCGTGGCCCTGGCAGGCGAGGATGAAGCGACTGTGTTCGTCGGTCACGGTCAACGGATAGCACCACGCGCCATCCAGGGTGCGGAACTGCCCTTTGTAGTCGGTGCACCAGATCGCATTCGCTCGATCACCGCGTGGCCATGCGCGCCCGATCTTGGGCAGGCGCCGTCGCTGACGACGCTCACGCACCAGGCCAGCACGGTCGATGATGTCCGAAGCGGTACTTACTGCCGGCAACGGCAGCTCGGGCGCGATCAAGGACAGCTTTGCCACCAGCTTCTTCGCACCCCACGTCGGATGCTGGCGACGCAGGTCGATAAGCGCGTCCGCCACAGCGCTGGGCGTCGCATGGGGACATCGCCGCGGTCGTCGCGAATGATCGCCCAGACCACCTTTGCCACTCTCGTGGTAACGGCCGATCCATTTATAAGCGGTCTTGCGCGATATCCCGGCTCGCTCAGCCGAGTTGGTGACATCACCGCTCGCCAGCCAGTCGTGGATGAATGCGATGCGTAGGTCCATGGTGCAGGCTTCGCTCCACGGCATGGGTTTCCTCCCATGCCGAATGGTGGCGAACTGTCACCCATGTCCCCGGATCAAAGTGTCACCTATGTCCCCGGATCATACCGGGCTTCGAGCTTCGAGCTGCGAGCTTCGAGCTGCGAGCCTCGCGCTTCGAGCCTCGCGCTTCGCGCCTCGCGCTTCGAACTCCGCCCTTCGCGCTCAGCGCAGCGCGTCGGCCACGTCGGCGACCTGCTCCGCCAGCTTCGGGAAATCCTGCCGCGTGCGCGTCAGCAGCGCGCGCGCCTCGTCGCTGCGACCGAGCGCGACCAGCGAGCGCAGCATCAGGCGCCGCAGCAGGAAGCGGTCCTGCGGCGTGGTCGTCGCCTCCGGGATCGCCCGCCCGGTCGCGAGCGCCGCCTCGTGGGCGCCGGTCGCGCCCTGGTAGACGACGACCATCAGCCCGGCCTGCGCGTGGTACGGATGCCGCTCGCGGCAGGCGAGGGCGATCGCCAGCGCCTCGTCGATGCGCCCGGCGCGTTCCGCGATCAGCGCGCTGGTCATCGCCAGGTACGGATGGGTCGCATGGCGCGCGAGCATCGCCTGGTAGCTCGGCATCACCTCGTCCTTCCCGAGCGCGACGCCGAGGTAGATCCACGCCATCAGCTCCTTCGGCCAGCCGGCGAGCTGGTCCTTGAGCCTCGCCATCGCCGCGAAGTTCGCCGGCTCGTCGCCGGCCAGGACCGCCTCCTCGACCGCGAGCAGCGCGAGCTGGATCGGCGCCGCCTCCAGGCGGCGCGCGGCGTCGGCATCGGCGCGCGCGCCGTCGGCGTCGCCGAGCGCCAGGCGCATCATCGCGCGCTGCACGACGAAGCTGCCGTTGGCCGGCTCGAGGGCGATCGCGCGATCGATCGCGGCGAGGATCGCCGCGCCGTCGCTCAGCGACAGCGCGAGCTGCAGCTGCGCCAGTCCTTCGCCCGGAGCCAGGTCGACGGCGCGCCGCGCCGAGGCCTCGGCCTCGCGCTGGGCGAGCCCGCGTTCCTCGACCCCGTCGTCGCGCAGCGTCAGGTAGCAGCGCGAGCGCGCGTAATGGCATTCCCAGAGGTGCGGCGCGTCGCGGCAGACGCGATCGGCGCGCCCGCGCGCCGCGTCGTAGGAGAACTGGCGCAGGTCGCGCAGGCAGCGCCCGACCTCGGCCAGAGGGTCGGCGTCGGCGACGGCGTCGACGCT
>DASPNR010000016.1 GCA_035626395.1 Candidatus Limnocylindrales bacterium
CTCATGGGAGTCACGCAGCCACGCATAAGCGATCTCGTCCGAGGCAAGATCGAACTCTTCAGCATCGACATGCTCGTGGAAATGCTTTCGCGCGCCGGAGTCCAAGTAGCTGTCCGGACATCAAAGCGAGCTGCATAACGATTGCATGAGCAGCCGGCGCGAGACGAGGCTACCGTGGCGCGACCGCTCATGCCGGCCTGCTCCATGCGGTGTTGGGCCTCATTCGCGAGGGCCATGACTAGTCCGACCATCGCAGGCGCAGCCGGGCCACTCACCGCCGTGGTGGTACAGCACTACTGACTCGGTCTCCCCATGACTTCACTCCTGACACGTGCCGGGCTGCTCTGTATGGTTAGACACGAACGCGCGCTACGCCCCTGTGCCGCTAGCAGGTTCGCTTTTGGAAGGCGGATGGCCCGGCGTGCCTCTTTCCAAGGTGCGCATGAGCGTATGCTCCAGCATACGTGGGAACTCCATGGCGAACATGTGAGACTCCTTAGTGAAGCCCAATTCGTCCATGAAGCGGCCGCGCATCATCACTTTGGTAAATCTGCGAAGGCGTTTCATCTCTCTTTGAATCGCCTCCATATCCTCAGTCTTCACCGCCCGATAGACCTCCATCGCGAGTTCGTAGAGCCACGGCATCTCATCGCGAACCATGCTAGCGATCATCAAGATCGCGACCGGATCGCCCGGCTCTCCTGACATGTGCATTAACTCGTCGATCATCATTGGGTGAAAGCGGCGCGGACGGCGACGCCGTACTGGTTCTTCCATCTCTGCTAGACGTTCCGCCACACGCGAAGGCAGTGCCTTCATCTCTTCAGCCAGTTTGGCAACTGCGCTTTCGTCCACATCCGCCTCTGCGGGCCGTTTCGTGTTTCCGCTGGAAAGCTTCTGCAGAATGGCAGCCTCCGCTTCCTTGAAAGCAGCCACTTGGTTCTTGACAACGTCGCTATCGAGCTCCAGGCCCGGAACGCGACGAGCCAGCTGGTTCACGAGCTTTGTCAGATCAGCGTCACTGTCGTCCATGTTCATGAACTGATAGAAAGGACCCGCACTGACTCGACTAAGTGGGACGCCAAGGGCGACGCCGAGGACGGGAGTATTCAGTTTCCCTTTGGCCACTCCAGCCTCGAATAGAATCCATGGCCGATCTAAGCTGCGCTCGGTGAAAAGACAGACGACATCGCTTGTCGATTGAAGTTGCGTCATCAAGCGCTTGTACCATTCCTCGCCAAAGTCGATCCCCTCAGTCCCCTTCTTATCCGACGAGCGAAAGGTTTTGATCATTCCCGCACTGACGCTCTTCAGAAGCTTGCTGAACGCGTCAGCAAGTTCTGCGTCACGCGCGTCGTGACTTATGAAGATGAGCGGTGATTGTGGCGTCGGTGACAAGAGGTCCGTGTCGGACTGCACCTTGCCCTTTTCTGATTCCGCCATCTTCCATTCTCCTGTCTAACGCCCAGCATGCAGCGGACGACGCGCAGCGCCGTCCGCTGCATGCTGTTGTTGGGCGGCCACGCCGCTCATATCCGTTGTTTCTCAACGAGCCGGCGGTAGTGTTCACCCAGAACCGTGAGCTTGCACGCCTTACTCTGCATCGCTGCATGCCACATGTGGGGTGCGCCGACTGGAACGACGAGATTCAGCCTGTTGTAACGCTGAAGGATGGCAAACTGCCTTGTGTTCTCGGGAATCGGTGCGGGCATGCCCGGATCGCGTCCTTTTAGCTCGGGTTCGAACGTGGGGTCCAATTGGAATTCAGAGCCCGGCCCGGGGAAGAACTCCGCAATCCGCCGCAGGTCATCAAGCTCGATCGGCGGGGGGACCCTTCGCAGAGAGACGAACTGTCGCACGTTGGTCTTGAAAACCGGTCGTTGCTCCCACGCTCCAAGGGACTGATCCACGTGCGCGTAAACGCTGCCGGGAGTAATGTCGCCAGTCAGGTTGGCAGCCCCACCATGCAGCGCATCCACCAAGAGCGTGGTGAACACTCCCCTCCCGTTCTCCTCGGTTGCGTACTGGTCAGCCGTCGACGCCGTGAGCACGGTGAGCCCTTCAGACAGCGCGGCGAGGTTGCACAGCACCGGAGGAGTGCCGGCAATCCCGGAGTGGCAGCTATCAAGCACAACGATCTTGTTCCTCGCGGGCGACGCATTCGCGAGCGTCAGCACATCGGAGAGCGAGAGACCTTCATCACCGCGACGAGAGTCCGACGCCAGAAGGTAGCCGCCCGTCGCCTCAATGTGACCGTGCCCGGCGAAGTAGAACAACGCAATCTCAGCCTGCTTCCCAAAGAGTTCGGCAACATGGTCTTTAAGGAGATTGCGATTGACCCGATCAGTTGGACCAGTGCCGGTGAGGATCTTGCAGTCGAAATTGACTGCCCCGTCGCCATGTCGCTCCAGCACAGCCTTGACCGCGTGCGCATCATCGACGCAGCCAAAGAGCGCCCCGCCATGTTCGTAGTAGTTTATGCCGACGATAAGTGCGATGCGCATGACGCCACCCCGCCTATAGGCTGTCGATGAAGTCCTTGATGGCGTCCCACGTCCACACCACGGTCCTGACGCCTTCCAGGTTGGTCCTGTCGTCAGTGTAGGCCCAGATGCCGAGGACGCGCTTCTTTTCCTCGCGGGCGCATGCGATCTCCCACTTCTGCCCGCTGGACGTGAGCGAGTTCTTGCTCACAAGTGCGATCACTCCATGCGAACGACGGATTCGGGTACAGACTCGATCTTTCCACTCGGAGCTGTAAGGCTCCTTTACCGACATGTCGATGTACTCAAAAGGCGACTTCGTGTTGAGAGACTGCCCTTTCAGGAAGTCCCTTTGCCTCTCGTCCTCAATCGCAAACGCGACGAAGAGCACTTTCTTCTCGGCCATGCTATCTCCTTTGCTTAGTCTGACAGTCTACTCACGGGTGCGACGTGCCTATAGCCCCTTTCGTGACAACTCTCTTTCGAGGCGCACGAAACCGGCACGGTGATCTTCGGAGAAGTCGATGTACGGCATCCCCGCGACCGCAAGCGTGGGGCCGGGGTTCCTGACACGCAACAGGAATACTGGGACCCCGACCTCGAGGGAAAAGTAGTACTCCTTGACGGCCGTGCGCGACCGCTTCCAATCCGGTGAAAGGAAGGAGAGGGTTGCCGCCGCTTGCTGGATGACGGATTCAAGTTCGAGATACAGATCCGCGTGATAGTCCCGATCGCTTTCACGGTAGTCCCAATACCCGTAGTTGTGCTGCTTCAAGAACTCCTTGAGGTCGTCGACAAAGGGCGCGTCTTCCTCGGCATAGCTAAGAAACACGTAGCCTTTGGCTTGCTCTGGTCGTGGTTCAGCCGGACGGTCGGAACGAAGCGACCGGAGAGCGGTGAGGAGTTGAGGAAGCGCGGCCTCGTACCCCTGTCGGAAGTCGACCCATTGGAAGTCACGGAGGAAGTGAGGTAGCCCCTGCTCTCCTTCATCATCGAGCACCACGGGAATGATGCGAGCACCCCGGCCGAAGACGGCCTCCAGTTCCTTTGACATCCAATGCGAGTTCACCGATCGGGCGCTGGCCACGTATAAGAGGGCGGAAGCCCGGCGGAGACCCCCTTCGATGGCCAAGCGCCAGTTCTCTCCGGCGGCGATCTCCTTGGTGTCCTGCCAGGTCGTGACCCCTCCGCTTCGGAGGTCTTGGGAAAGGCGGTCGACGAAGGCCCGATCTTCGCGAGAGTAGCTGATGAAGACAAAGTTCTTCGTCATTCCTTTCGCCTTGTACTTGCTCGCGTCCATTCCGTTACGATCCCGCTCTGTCCGCCCAACGGATGCATGAGCAGCCGGCGCGAGGCGACGCGCTCTTGGCGAGGCAGCTCATGCCGGCCTGCTCCATGCGCTGTTGGGCTCAGATGCACGAACCATCTGGCTCCTCCATGAGTCGTAGCACGCTGGATGCCCCTGTACTCTCCACCTTCACGAGAATGCTCAGCTTGCAGGCATAACTTTCGAAGGTCGCACGGTATGCTTGGCCCTCACGAACGATCGCCACGAGGTCGGTGCCGAATTCCGAAGCTGCAGACCACGACGCGTACTTCTCCGTTCCGGTGATCCTTCCTGCCTTGTACATGCGATCAATAGCGATACCGGTCTCTGCATCGACGCCCTCGCCGAGTTTGAAGTGTTCCCTGGGGTCGGAATCAAAAACCTCGTCACTCTGATCGTACGAACACTCCAGTCTGTCGCAATAGCAACTGCAGCGCAGACTCTTGAGGATCACCCGATGCTTCGATACGACCCGGGGCAAATAGGTAATGCATGCGTCCGTAGGCGCGGACCACGGGCCGCAGCTGTCATACTGACCACGCTGGTCATCGCTCGATATCTTCGGAACCGCGGCGAGGATGTTGGCGTCGGTGTAGGGCGGACAGCCGTTGAACTCTTCGGGTGGTGCGCCGGGGAGAGGACAGGCTGGGTGACTTGAGCGGATCACGAAGGATGAGGCTGGCGCCCGTGTCGCGACCGCCACCGCTACGGCAACGACGACAGCTGCGAGCCCGGTCTGGGACAAATGCTTAGAGACAGCGATCATACTGCCCAACTGCTAATCGACCGACCGGTCCAAATCCCACATACCCCGCCGTGCCGCCCGTATATTCCGGCGCACCACTCGTCACCAGTGCCAACCAGCCGATTCCGCGTGGCGATGATCCGGTACGTCGCGACTCGATAGGCCGCCAAACCGGTCGGTTCATTCAATAGTGCCTTTCCTCACCAATCCGGCGTTCGAAACGTCCCTCCCGTGCGGCGGCCGGAGGCGACTCCGCAAGAGCCTAGTCGCGGCCGCGTGCACAGCGCGGCAGGACTGACGAGCATCGTCGGCCGCACGCGATTGCCCGCGACGCTACTGCCGCGCACGTGACGACACCTCCACCACTCGCCACCCCGGGCATAAACGCCCGCGAGACAGCCACCGCCGCTTCGTCTCACCATCGAGTTGCACACCGAGCGTGCTCCTCGCACCACCTCCTCCGCCCACCGCCCCCAATTCCATTCCGCCCCCGCCACAGGTATCTCCCTCCACCAACATCGCGCGCGCCACTCGCGCCCTGACGCAACGGAGAACCGCTGATGCCGATCGATCTGTCGCAGGTCCAACTTTCCCAGCTCGAGATTCTACTCATCGTGGGGGCGTCGCTCCTCGGCCTGCTGATCGGCGTCTTCGTTTTTCCGTTCCGCCGCACCGCCAAGCGTCTGCACCTCGAGCTCATCGACCAGAGAGCGCAGAACGAGCAGCTGCGCGACGTCGAGCAAGAGCTGAGCACGCGCCATGCCGACCTCACTGGCCGCCACAACGAGCTGACCACCCGGCATGCCGCGCTTTCCGACGAACACGAGGGCCTCGGCACCCGCCACGCCGCTCTGACCGAGAATCACGCGCAGCTCACCAGCCGTTACGACGAGGTCGTGCGCCGCAACGGCGACCTCTACAACCAGCTCACCACGCAGACCTCGCGCGCGCAGGAGCTGTCCGGCCAGGTAAGCGACCTGACCGAGCGCAACGCAGATCTGGCGCGCCAGCTCGCGGCCATGACCGAGCGCAGCAACGACCTTTCCCGTCAGCTCGACGCGATGACCCAGCGCAACGCCGAACTGACCAGCCAGCTTGCGGCCGCGACCAACCGCAACGCCGACCTGACCCGCCAGCTCGACGCCGCGAACACCCGCCATGCCGAGCTCTCCGGCCGGCACACCGAGCTGTCCCAGCGTCACGCCGACCTGTCCACGCGCTTTGACGCCCTCTCGCACCAGCACGAGGATCTGACCTACGAGCACGCGCGCCTTCAGGGCCAGCACAGCGGCTACAAGGCCGGTGTCACCGCCCACTTCGTCAAGACGGCGGAGCTGGTTGGCGACATGACGCGCAGCTACGCGCGCATCTACGATCATCTCTCGAGCGGTGCCCAGGAATTCTGCGACGACCTGTCGGGCCAGCTGGCCTTCGGCGATCGTCCGGCGCTGAGCGCAGGATCGGAGACCGACGCCGCAACCGGCGCGCCAGAGGACGAGCCGCGCTATACGCAGCCCGCTGCCGCCGAAGCCGAGGAGAACGCGGCTCGCGAGGCCGCCGACGACGCAGAGCAGTCTCGCTCTGACGAGGACGACCGTCGCGCCTCCGACCACGGCGAGCCCGGCCCGCACATCAACGGCGCGCCGGCGTAACCCGGCGCCGCCGCCACGCATCAACGGGCGGACGACGACCCGACAGCCGCGCCATCCACGTCGCGCACACGCCGCGGTCGCCGCGCCACGTAAGCGCACCGCACCTTCGGCCCGCCCCCTTGCGGAGCGCCCCTTGCCCCGGTATCGCTGGCACTACCGACGATGGAAGACGCCGAAGCCAAGGCCGACCTGCAGACGCAGGATGGCGAAGCCGTTCTGCACCTGCAGGGCGACTGGTCGATCAAGGGCGATCTTCCCGATGCCGCCGCTCTCGGCGACCAGATCCGCAGCAGCGACGCTCGCCGCGTCACCTTCGAGTCCGAAGGCCTGGGCAAGTGGGACTCGAGCCTGCTGATCTTCCTTCTCGGTCTGGAGCGCCGCATCGCCGGCGAGGACGAGGAGCAGGCGGAGGACGAGGCGGCCGATCGCGATCGTGAGAAAGCCTCGGCGCAGCAGCCGGCCGTAGAAATCGACAAGTCCGGCCTTCCCGAAGGCGTTCGCAGCCTGATCGCGCTGGCCGCGGCGGTTCCCGAGCGCGAAGGCGCGCGCGGCACGGCCGAGAAGCTGTCGTTCCTCGGACGCCTCGGAAAGCTCGCCACCGCCGCGTGGGCGGGCAACATGGAGATGGTCGAGTTCCTCGGCCAGATCACCCTCGCCTTCGGTGCCTGGACGCGCGGGCGCGCACGCTTCCGCTACAGCGATCTGTTCCAGTTCATCCAGGAAGCGGGCGTCGAGGCGCTGCCCATCGTCAGCCTCATCAGCTTCCTGGTCGGCCTGATCCTGGCGTTCGTCGGCGCCGTGCAGCTCGAGCAGTTCGGCGCCGAGATCTACGTCGCCAACCTGGTCGGCATCTCCATGGTCCGCGAGATGGGCGCGCTGATGACGGCCATCGTCATGGCCGGCCGCACCGGCGCGGCCTACGCCGCCCAGCTCGGCAGCATGAAGGTCAATCAGGAGATCGACGCGCTGACGACGATGGGCATCTCGCCGCTGGAGTTCCTGGTCCTGCCGCGCGTGATGGCGCTGGCCACGATGATGCCGCTGCTGGCCCTGTACTCGAACCTGGTCGGCATCCTCGGCGGGGCCACCGTCTCCATCCTGATGCTGGGGATGTCGGGGCAGACCTACTACAACCAGACCACGAACGCGGTCACGCTGCCGATGCTGTTCGGCGGGGTCTTCAAGGCATCGGTCTACGGGATTCTTGTCGCGCTCTCGGGCTGCCTGCGCGGAATGCAATCCGGCAAGAGCTCCTCGGCGGTGGGCGAGGCGACGACGCGCGCCGTCGTCACCAGCATCGTGGCCATCATCAGCGCGTGCGGAGTCTTTGCGGTGGTGTTCTATGTCCTCGGAATCTGAGGCCGGCGCCACGGCGCGCGGCGCCGGCAAGGACGCGCGGCGCGCGCAGGGTGGCGGCGCGCAGCCGCCCAGCGAGGGCGGTGGCGCGCCAGCTCCCGGCAACCACGACGGCTGTCTGCTGGCTCCCGCCGAGAAGGTCCGAAGCGGCGTCCCCGCCGACGACAACGCCCACATCACCGTGCGCGACCTGACGCTGGCCTACGGCGACTTCGTGGTCATGCGCGATCTCGACTTCGTCGTCTGGCGCAGCGACGTCTTCATCATCATGGGCGCCAGCGGCGGCGGAAAAAGCACGCTTTTGCGCGCCCTGCTCGGCCTGCTGCCGCCGGCCAGGGGAGAGATCTGGTACGGCAAGAAGAACTTCACCGACGCCGACCCCGAAGCGCGCGACCAGATCCTTCGCCGCGTCGGCGTGCTCTACCAGACCGGCGGGCTGTGGAGCTCGATGACGCTGGCCGAGAACGTGGCTTTGCCGCTCGGGGAGTTCACCGATCTGACTCCCTCGCAGCAGCGCGAAGTCGCTGCCCTCAAGCTCGCGCTGGTAGGCTTGGCTGGCTTCGAGGACTATTATCCTTCTCAGATCAGCGGCGGCATGCAGAAGCGGGCCGGTCTTGCACGCGCGATGGCCCTGGATCCGGAGATCCTGTTCTTCGACGAGCCCTCGGCGGGCCTGGATCCGATCAGCTCGCGGCTGCTGGACGAGCTGATCCTGGAGCTGCGCGAAAGCCTGAAGACGACCATCGTCGTGGTCAGCCATGACCTGCCGAGCATCTTCACCATCGCCAACAACGGCATCTTCCTGGACGTGGACACGCGAACCATCATCGCCTCGGGCAATCCCAACGAGCTGGTCGAGCGGTGCCGCGATCCGAAGGTGCACCGCTTCCTGACCCGCAGCGGATCGACCGACGAGGTAGGCAACGTGGAGGGACGGCATGTCTAGGCGCGGCAACCCGGTGATGATCGGCGCCTTCGTCCTCGGCGCGATCGTGCTGCTGCTGGCCGGCATCACCGCCTTCGGCTCGGGCAAGTTCTTCCGCAAGACTTACAAGTACGTCCTCTACTTCGACAGCGACGTGAACGGCCTGACCGTGGGCGCGCCGGTCAAGCTCAAGGGCGTTCCCCTCGGCACCGTCACCGACATCCTCCTGAACTTCGGCGCGCTGACGCAGCAGACCGGGCCCAACGCCACCATCTATATCCCCGTCGTGATCGAGCTGGATGCCGACCAGGCATTCGACCTCGGCTCCAGCGCGGTGCCCGATCCGCAGACGATCTCGTGGGCGGTCGAGATGGGCCTTCGTGCGCAGCTGGCGATGGAGAGCTTCGTCACCGGCGTCCTGTACGTGAAGCTCGACCTGATACCGGGTAGCCCGCTCAACATGCGCGGCGATCCCTCCGTGCCGTTCATCGAGATCCCGACGTTGCCGACGCCGCTGGAAGCCGTGCAGCAGAAGCTCTCCGAGCTCATGCAGCAGTTCGAGGGCGTGGACCTGCGAGGACTGGTCGACGGCCTCAAGGAAAGCGTCGACGGCATCCAGCGCATCGTGAACTCGCCGTCCCTGCAGGCCGCGGTCGACAACCTCGACGATACCGTGGCCGACATCCGCTCCACGCTTGGCTCGGTCCGGCAGACGGCCGATACGCTGACGGGCAATATCGGGCCGCTGCGGCAGGACCTGAGCCTGGTCGCGCGCGACTTCGGCACTGCCGCTCGCGAGCTGAGCGCGACGCTGGAAACCGCGCGGCTGGCGCTGAACAACGCAAGCTCGCTCGTCGATCCCAACTCGCCGCTGATCGTGGGCATCAACGAGACTCTGGGCGAGCTCGGCGAGGCGTCGCGTGCGGTCAAGCGGCTGGCCGATCTGATCGAACGCCAGCCGGGCTCGCTGCTGCGCGGCAAGGCGGTGCCGGAGGAGAAGCCGTGATGGCCCGCTACCGTGATCGTGGCGCCGCCGGCGCACGGCGATGGGGAGGACGAGGCGTGAAACAAACCGCGGCGCTCGTGATGTTGCTGAACCTCTCGGTTGCCGGCTGCGGCTTTTCCCTCGCGCCGACTCCGGACCCGACGGCGTTCTATGTGCTGTCGCCGATCGACCACGCCGACACGCCGCCGAGCCAGTCGACGCTGCGAGTGGGGATCGGCCCAATCAGCTTGCCGGAGTACACGGCCGAGACGAAGATCGCCCGCCGCAGCGGCGAGGCGTCCATCGATTACATTCCGCTGGCGCAGTGGGCCGAGCCGGTCGAGGAAGGCTTCTCGCGGGCGCTCATGCAGAACCTCATCTCGCGCATCGGCAGTCCCTATGTCGTGCGCTATCCGTGGTACGCGACGCAGGATGCGATGCTGGCCGTGCCCGTGGATGTGGTGCGCTTCGAACCGACAACCGACGGTCGCGCCGTTCTGGTCGCACGGTGGCGCATCGAGGATGCGCTGACGCGGCGGCTGCTCGTCAGCCACGAGTCTCGCATCGAGGAGCCCGTGGGAGGCCACGACACGGCCGCCACCGTCGCCGCGCTCAACCGCGCCATCGACCGGTTGGCCGCCGACATCGCGCGCGCGATCGCCGACGTTCCTCGAAAGAAACGCTAGCCGCTCCGGTCGTCGTGGGTCGCGACGGGCAGATCACCCAGCGTTCGGCGGCACGATCCTTCTCGGCGTCACCACCAATCGGTATCAGCCGATCGCCGTCCAAGCCTTGCGCATCGGTTTGGACCAGTAGCTGCCGGCTCGAGGATTTCCGGCCTCCGACGAAACATACTAGGCTTGCCGGTCGCCGCGCGATGGCGGCACACCAGAGGGAACGACCGGATGAACGAGCTCGAAGAAGGAACGTCGCTCAACCTCGATTTCGCCAAGCTGACCAAGATCGGCCAGCGCGATCAGCACGTGGTGCCCGTGGTCCTGCAGGACGCGGACTCCAAGGAAGTGCTGTTCATCGGCTACGCCAACGAGCGCGCGCTGCACGAGACGCTGGCGACGCGGCGTGCGGTGCTGTGGTCGACGTCGCGCAACGAGCTGTGGCGCAAAGGCGAGACTTCCGGGGACGTCCTCGAGCTCGTCGACGTGCGCATCAACTGCGAACAGAACTCACTGTTGTACCTGGTGCGTCCGCGTGCCGGCGGCGTTTGCCACACCAGGGATACGCGTGGCAACACCCGCGCCACCTGCTACTACCGCAGCATTCGCGGCAAGGGTGCTCCGCTATCGTTCCTGGACGGCCTTCGCTGAGCATTCCGAAGAGGCACACGGAAGAGAGCCGGCAATGAGAAAAACCCACACCACCTTCTGCCGGATCTGCGAAGCGCTGTGCGGGCTGGAGGTGGACGTGGAGGACGGGCGCGTCGTCCAGATCCGTCCCGACGAGCGCCACATCTCCACCGACGGCTTCGCCTGCGCCAAGGGGCTGAAGCAACACAAGATGTACGACTCGCCCGACCGCCTGCTGCATCCGATGAAGCGGGTCGGCAGCGACTGGCATCGCGTATCGTGGGATCAGGCGCTGTGCGAAATCGGCGAGAAGGTGAAGGCCATCCGCGCCGATACCGGCCCCGACTCCATCGCCATGTACGTGGGCACCGCCGCCGGGTTCGGCGTTCTCCACCCGGCCTTCGCGCAGGGCTTCATGACGGGGCTGGGCTCCAAGAGCATGTACTCGTCGGCGACCCAGGACTGCGCCAACAAGTTCGCGGTCGCGCGACACGTCTACGGCTTTCCGTTCACGCAGCCGTTTCCCGACCTCGACCACCTCGGCTGCCTCATCATCACCGGCGCCAATCCGGTCATCTCCAAGTGGAGCTTCCTGCAGGTCAGCAACCCCATCAAGCGCCTGCGCGAGATGGAGGAGCGCGGTGCGAAGATCTATGTCGTCGATCCGCGCCGCACCGAGACCGCCAAAGTCGCCGGCGAGCACGTCTACATCCGCCCGGGCACCGACGTCTTCTATTTCCTCTCCTTCCTCCACGAGCTCATCGCCACCGGAGGCGTCGATCGCGCACGCGTCTCGGCGTTCATGCGAGGGTTCGACGAGATCGCGGCGCTGGTGGCGCCGTGGACGCCCGAGCGCACCGCCGAGGTGACGAGGATCGCGCCGCAGAAGCTGCGCGAGATGGTTGCGGCCTACCGCGAAGCCGACGGTGCGGCCATGTACTGCTCCACCGGCGTCAACATGGGCGGCAACGGCTCGCTGGCGTTCTGGCTGCAGGAGGCGATCAACGCCGTCTCCGGCAACCTCGATCGCCGCGGCGGCACGCTGGTCGGAATGGGCATTTCCGACTTCATCGCCTTCGGCAAGAAGACCGGAACGCTGCTGCGCACCGACCGGTCGCGCGTGGGCGGCTTCACGATGACCAACGATGCCTTCCCCGGCGGCATCCTCGCCGAAGAAATCCTTACGCCGGGCCACGGGCAGGTGCGGGCGCTGTTCGTCACGGGCGGCAACCCGCTGATCACCATGGCCAACGCCGGCCGCCTGAAAGAGGCATTCGAGAAGCTCGAGCTGCTGGTTACTCTCGATATCTTCCGCACCGAGACCGCGTCGCTGGCGCATTATGCGCTGCCGTGCACTTCGCCGCTTCAGCGCCCCGACCTCCCGTTCATCTTTCCGTTGATGCTGGGGATGCAGTCGCGGCCCTATCTGCAGGCGACGCGCGCCGTCGTGCCGCCCCAGGGCGAGCAGCGCGACGAGGCGACGATCTATCTCGACCTCGCGCGTGCATGCGGCGTCTCACTGTTCGGATCGACGGCAGCGCAGAAGGCACTGGAGATGGCGCGAGCGGTGCGTTCGCTCGCGCATCCGGATGAGCAGCCCTCGCTGCCGCAGGAGGCGCTGCTGTCGGCGCTGCTTCGCGTGAACGGGCAGGGAAGCTTCGCCTCGCTGCTGCGCGAGGAGCACGGCCGACCTCGCCCCGACCACGAGCCGGGCACATTCCTGGGAAAGCGCGTCATCACCGACGACGGCCGCATCGATCTGGCACCGCCCCTGCTGCTGCAACAGGCGAGCAAGCTCGACGACGACTTTGCCCGCGAGCTGGCCGCCGCCGGCCGCCTCAAGCTCATCACGCGACGCGCGGTCACGACGCACAACTCGTGGACGCACAATCTGGAGGAGTTCGTCGAAGCCGACCGCTCTACCAACTACCTCTACATGCATCCGGACGATGCGCGCGCGGCCGGCCTCTGCGACGGTGCGCTGGCCGACGTCTCCACGGATACCGCGACGGTTCGCGTTCCGGTGAAGCTGCACGCCGAGCTCATGCCGGGCACCGTGGCGCTGCCGCACGGCTGGGGACACCAGCACGCGGTCGGGCTGTCGGTGGCGAGCAGGACCACCGGCGTCAACGTCAATCTGCTGGCGGCCGACGGTCCCGAGCGCATCGAGAAGGTGTCGGGAATGGCGCACCTCTCGGGCTTCCTGGTCGATGTCCGTCCGGCGGCGGGAGAGATCGGGCGCGATTGGTCGGGCATTGCCCGTCCGTAGGACGGCGCACAGACGTAGTCAGGCAACCTGCAGACCGGCCCTTGCGGCAATGCTTCTCGGACGAGCACTGGGCACAGGTGTAGGTCGAGCAGTAGGAACGGACCGTCGTCGTCGTGGGCGCAGTCGCCGAGTGCGCGCGCAGCGAGGATTCGCGGTCACTCGCAGCCGGTCGGTTCCTCTTCCATCCGCACGATGATGCAGTCGTCATCGTCGGGCGGCGGCGGCGGCGTCCCGCCTCCACCTCCGCCGCCGGGCGGGCGCCTGTAGTCGCCGCAGCCGTCGTCGGCGTCGCTGGCCTGCAGCATCGCCACGATGCAGGGCCCCGTGGGCTCCTCTTCCATCGCCAGGATCAGAAGATTCTCCTGATAGTGCGTCACCACCGGGCGCCCGATCTTGCCGCAGTACGCACTGTAGAGCGGCGCATCGTCGCTGAGCGTGGTGTTGCGCAACAGGATGCCGCCGGTCGCCTCGCACGCGTCGGCGAACAGCTCGTCCAGAATTCCCGCGGTCGCTTCGATGTCCCACGCGGCCGGCGAGGTCGCGCGCGGCGCCGTCGCCGGTCCGGAACGGCCCATGGCCTCGGCGGCCATCGGCGGCGCGAGCATCTTGCTCAGATCGATCCCGCACTCGCGGTTGCGCGCGGCCGATGGCGCATGGAAGCCGTGACGGCACAGCACCTCGAACGCCGGCGGCGCGGCGTTGTCGAACAAGCTTCCGTCGGCACAGCTCGCCAAGCCCTGGGCAAGGCTCATGAGGCGGCTGCGGATGCGCTCCAGCTTGGCCAGCCGGGCCATGACCTCCTGCGTTGGCGGCTGTTCTTCGAGCATCGCCACCTTCGCATCGAGGCGAGAGAGACGGCCTGCCAGACGCATCGCGGCCGAAGCGATCGTCTCGATACGGTTGTCGCCGAGCTCGGCCTTGGCGGTCACGAAGATGTCGTCGCCGTCGCGGGCACAGCCGATGCGCATGCGCGAGTCCAGCGGCACGACCTCCAGGCTTCCGGCGGCTGCGGCAACGCCCGCCGCCCAAGCGAACGTCAGGACGGTGCAAGAGACGACGGCGTTCCAGCGAGCGATCATGATGGCCTATTGTCACGTGGCCAGGCTCGAGTAAACGCCCGCCGTTACTGCGCCGGCGTCACCTCGAGCATCAGCGTCGGAATGCCGCAGGTCTTGTTGCGCACGCTGAAGACGCGCGTGTTCGGGCGCCGGCCCGGCCGTACCTCCGACACGTCAAAGCCGGCTGCGGCGATACGGGCGCGTGCGGCGTCGGCGTTGCCGACGCGATAGGACAGTCCCCACAGCCGATCCTCATCGGGAGTCGGACCGGAGGCGTCGGCGTCGGTGGCGCCGGCCATCGCGCCTGCGGCGGCCGCGCCCTCGCCGTCACCGGCGGGCTGCAGCATCGAAGCAACCTCGATGGTGACGCCGCCGACGCGAAAGAACATCAGCCGCGTACCCCAATCCGCGAATGTCTTGTCGAGCGCCAGGCGCAGGCCGAGCTCGTCTCCATACAGGTGCCTGGCCGCTTCGGCGTCTCGCGTCTGCACGACGGCATGGTCGAGCGCGTAGACGCTTGCGGCTTCGTCGCCGACCGTTGCCGCGCGCGGGAGCGCCTCCACCGGCGAGAGGTGCTCGATCGCGAACAGCAGCACGCCGCGCGTGCGGTCGATGGGCAGCGTGATGCGCCGCCACTGCCGGATCGCGCGTGTGTCGACGTCCTGGCCCTGGCCTTCGTCGACGTCGCCCGGCCGCAGCCCGCGCTCGGCGAACGCGGCGTGGCAGGTGTGGGCGTCTTCGGTGCCGAAGGCCAGGCCGAGCAGGCCTTCGCCGCGAACGTCGATCCAGTCCTGCAGCATCTCGCCGAGCGGCCCCTCGCCGTCGGGAGCGAGCAGCTCCAGATACGTATTGTCGAGACGAAAGAGCGTGTTGGCCGTTCCGATCTCGGGATGATGCGCCGTCCATGACGCCGACAGGCCGAGCAGCCTCTCGTACTGCGCACACGCGGCGCCGAGATCGCGCACGGCGATGATGACGTGATCGAGCGTTTTCAGGACCGGCTTCGTCTCGCTCATCGGTTCTTCCTCTGTTTCGAGTGACGGCCGGGAATCAGGGACGAATGCGCGCTTCGTGGGCAAGGAAGCATGAATTCACGACCCGAGCCCATCGACGAGCTGTTTGCGAAGGTCGCGTTTGAGGATCTTCCCGGCGGGGTTGCGGGGCAGCGGCTCATCGTAGAACCAGATCTTCACGGGCACCTTGAACCCGGCCAGCCGCTGCGCAACGTGGCGCTTGAGCTCCTCTTCGGTCGCGGTCATGCCGTGCTTGAGGTGCACGACGGCGCCGACCTCCTCGCCCAGCACCTGATGCGGAATGCCGATGACGGCAGCGTCGGTGACGGCGGGATGCTCGAACAGCGCCGCTTCCACTTCGACGGAGGAGATGTTCTCGCCGCCGCGAATGAGCAGGTCCTTGGCACGATCGACGAGATACACAAATCCCTCCGCATCGATGCGCGCGACGTCACCGGAGTGCAGCCAGCCGTCGGTGAAGGATGCCTGCGTCTCCTTGGGCTTGTTGAAGTAGCCCTTGACCACGTTGGGCCCCTTGATCCACAGCTCGCCGGCCTCGCCCGTCGGCAGCTCGCGCCCTTCTTCGTCCACGACCTTGACGTCGCACACCGGGATGGGAACGCCGACGCTGTCGGGATGGCGCAGGTAGTCGTATCCGGCGTTCATCGTCGTCACCGACGACGTCTCCGTCAGGCCGTAGCCGTTGCTCGGCGTGCGGCCGGGAAACAGCTCGGCGATCCTTCGCACGAGCTCGGGCGCAGCCGGCGCACCGCCGTAGCCGATGCCGCGCAGGCTCGACAGGTCGCGCCTGGCGAAGTCGGGATGATCGATCATCTGCCACACCATCGCCGGCACGCCGCCGCAGTTCGTCACGCGCTCGCGCTCGATCAGCTCGAGCGCTCGCGCCGGATCCCACTTGTGCATCAGCACGAGACGATTGCCGGCGGCCAGATTGGCCACCAGGATCGAGTGACAGCCGGTGGCGTGGAAGAACGGCACCGACACGAGATTGACGCCCTGACCCGGCGCGGCTGCTTGTGGCGCTGCCGGCCCTGCATCATGGAGCCCGGCCGCCGCGGCCGCCGCCGTTCGAGCCGCGTTGCGCGCGATGACGAAGCCGAGGCTGAGGAGGTTGCCGCAGATGTTGCGGTGCGTGCCGACCACGCCCTTGGGATTGCCGGTCGTGCCGGAGGTGTAGAAGATCGTGGCATCGTCCTCGGGATCGATCGCCACCGCCGGCAGCTTCATGTCGCCAGGCACCACACCCATGACGTCCTCGAAGCGCTCGACGCCCTCGGGCAGCGAACCCGAGTGCCGCACGACCAGGGTGACCAACCCTTCGCCGCGCAGCGCCGGCAGCTCGCTCTCGATGCGCGCAAGGCGCTCGCCGTCGCAGATCAGGACCCTGGTGCCCGAGTCGCGCAGGCCGTAGAGCAGCTCGGCGCCCGTCCACCATGCGTTGAGCGGGACGACCACGGCACCGGCGGCCGCCGCGCCCCAGAAGGCGACCGGCCACTCCGGAAAGTTGCGCATCGCCACCGCCACGCGATCGCCTTTGACGATGCCGTGGCGCTCGATCAGCACCTCGGCCAGACGCGCAGCCATGTTGAAATGGCGCGCGTAGCTCCAGCGCTCGTTCTCGTAGACGAGGAAGTCGCGATCTCCGAACGCGGCACTGCCCTGAAGGATGGCGGCCAGTGACGGCGGTGCGTGCTTCCAGACGCGGGTCGGAATTCCGCGGATGTCGCGCTCCTCCATCTCGAAGGGCTGTCCGGGCGCGGTCAGCCTGGCGGTCACTTCGGCAATCGAGGCGATGCTCATGCCGGCGCACTTACACCGGAAGGCGCCGCGGGGCGAGCCCGACGTCCGGCCTCGAAATCACCAATTCCTGCGTCGGCGTTGACTCAGAGCCGCCGTGCGCGCTTTTTTGCCGGATGCGATCGATGCTGGTCCTGGCCCATCCCGGGCACGAGCTGTTCGTCTACGAATGGATGCGGCGCGCACGTCCGGCCGTGCACATCCTGACGGATGGCCGCAGCCGAGCGGGCCAGTCGCGCATCGACGAATGCCGCGCCGTCGTCGAAAGCTGCGGAGCGAGCTGCGGCGCTTTGTTCGGCCGATTCTCGGATGGCCAGGTCTACTCGTGGCTCCTCGCCGGCGAGCACGGCCCCCTTCTGGAGTGGTGCGACGATCTGACCAGCGAGATCATCGCGGCGCGGCCGGAGGTCCTCGTCGGCGACGCCTGCGAGCGCCAGTATCTGACCCACGATATCTGCCGGCTGTTGATCGACGCTGCCGTCGAACGTGCCGCCAACGCTCTGGACAGCCCCATCGCCTGCTACTCCTTTCCCATGTACGGCTACTGCGGCGACGCATCGGCGCTGCGGCCGAGACGGGAGATCACGATCGAGCTGGACGAGGCCACGCTCACCGCCAAGCAGCGCGCCGCGGTCTCCTACACCGACACCGGCCTTCGCACCGAGACCGACTGGTTTCTCGAGGCGCGCGGCCGCGACTGGTTCGGCCTCGAGCGGCTGATGGAGTCGGCGGCGTGGAACCGCGCGGCGGCCGGCGAGACGGGCCCGCCGGCGTACGAGGAGCTCGGGCGTCGCCTCGTGGAGCAGGGCGTCTACGAACGCGCCGTCACGTTCCGCGGTCACGTCGTCCCCTTCGCGGAGGCTCTGGCGGCGGCCACGCAGCGCGGCGGGGATCTGCGCTGCGCATCCTGATCACGAACATCCGTCTGGACGGCCGCACCGGTACGGAGCTGTACGTCCGCGACGTCGCATTGGCGCTGCGCCGGCGCGCGCACGAGGTCACGGTGTACACGCCGCAGCCGGGGCCGCTGGCAACGGAGCTGCAGCGCAATGGGATCCGCGTCTTCTGCCGGGCACGCGCGATCGGCAGCGGCTTCGACGTCATCCACGGCCACCACGACACGCCGACGATGGATGCCCTGCGCGCGGCGGCCGGCGTACCCGCACTGTTCGTCGTGCACGACGAGCGCGCGCCGATGGATGATCCGCCGCGGCATCCGCGATTGCGCCGGTACGTTGCCGTCGGCCGGAACACGCGCGAAAGGCTCGAGGCTGCGGGCATCGACGATGCCGCCTGCAGCATCATCGGCAACGGCGTCGATCTGTCGAGGTTCGCTGCACGCACCGAGCCGCTGCCGGCGCGCCCGCGGCGCGCGCTCGTCTTCAGCAACTACGCCCACGCCGGCACGCATCTTCCCGTGCTGCAGCGGGCTTGTGACGCCGAGGGCGTGGCGGTCGACGTGATGGGACACGCCGCAGGCGCGTCGTGCGAGGCGCCCGAGCAGGAGCTGGCGAAGTACGACATCGTCTTCGCCAAAGGACGCGCAGCCACCGAGGCCTCGGCCGTCGGCGCCGCTGTGGTCGTCTGCGATGCATGGGGTCTTGGGCCGATGGTGACGGGTGACAACGTCCAAGAGGTACGACGCTGGAACTTCGGCATGCGGCTGATGACCGACCCGCTCGACGTCGATGGCGTGCGCAGGCGCATCGCAGGCTACGAGCCTGCGGCCGCACGCGCAGCCTCGCTGTGGATCCGCCAGCACGCCGACCTCGAACGGACAGTAGATGCGCTGATCTCGCTGTACCGGGACGTCGTGCGTGACAAGGCGTCTTCCGTGGACGTGGCAGCCGAGAACGACGCGTGGCGAGCGCATCTTGCCAGGACGCGCGGCCGCAGACTGCGAGCCGCGTTGCTTCGCTCGCCGATGCTCGGGCCCGCTCTGTCGGCGGCGGCGCGAGCGCTCGGCGTCGTGCAGATCACCGCACTTCCGGCCAGCCGCGGGGTCGTCAGCGCAAGCAGCAGGCGCGCAGCGCCAGAACGAATGCGACGGAGCTGAGAAACGTTCGCACGGAGTGCCAGCTCGCCCACCGGGCCAGCTCCTTCGAGAGCTCTCCGTCGCTCAGCGTGGCTGCGCTGAAGCTGGCGTTGGCAGCTTCGAAGTAGAGCGGGAACATCAGCACGCAGGCGAGCATCAGTGCGGCGCTGGCAGCCCAGAGCCGACGCGACTGCGCGCGCTGGCGAAGCGACACGATCGCCGCCAGCAGCGCCAGCACGAGCGCCGCGACCGTCAGGCTGCCGAAGAACGAAAACAGTCGCTCGTCGTTCGCCGCGTACCACGCGTAAAACTCCGCTGCCCCCAGCGATCGCCAGTACGGCACGAGCACGCCGGCTTCGGTGAGCATGGCGCCGGCGAAGAGGCCGACGGCCGCCGCGGCAAGCAGGTACAGCGCCCGCAGAATGGCGGCCGATCGCATTTCAGGGCGGACAGGCATTTCCCCCGATCCCATCTCTCAGGCCGGACAGGTCAGGTCGACGTCGGCCCCGACTGCGGCGCGCAGCACTCGCAGCGAGTCCGATGCCAGGATCGAGCCGTTGTCGTCGACGTCGCAGGTGGCCAGCGTGCAGGTCGAATCGGCGCCGACGGCGGCGCGCAGGACCGCCAGCGCGTCCGTGGCCTTGATCTCACCGTCGCCGTTGGCGTCGCCGCACAGGATCGAGCACAGGCACTCGGCGGTGCATCCGCCCGGGCACGCCTCATCGTCGGTGCGATCGCATTCCTCATCGCCGTCGACGACGTCGTTGCCGCATTCGCAGGGAACCTGCGCCTGCACGGTGCCCGTCTGCTGCGCGTTGTTTCGCGGCATCGCCGGCGCCTCGCAGAAGAAGTCGAGCGCGCTGTTGTGCATGTGCGCGCCTCGGACAAGGCCGTGGCCGAACGGATCGAGAGGATGCGGCGCCGTCGTGTGGTCGTTGTCGGGTCCCTCGTAGTTCCCGTACGCGACGCAGTCGACGTAGTGGTTGGGGTTCGTCTGGTCGATGGGCTTGCCCCAGCACACCATGGCGTCGGTGGCGATCAGGCCGTTGCCGTCGGCGGTGGAGAAGACGAAGTCGGGCGTGATGCCGGAGGCCGCCGCGAAACCTTCGCTGGCCATGATCCAGGGCCGGTCGTCGCCGCCGGTGACGTTGCTGCTCAGCGTCGTGATCACGTGCGAGAAGGCGCCGGTGGAATCGAACGCAGCCAGCTTGCTGCCGGAGACGACGTGCTGTCCGCTCGCCGTCATGACGATCTCGACGTACTGCACGTCGCCTTGCGGCTGGCCGCTCATGACGCGGCTGATGTGCGCGAAATGGAAGTTGGCGCGCGCGGGAGCGGCCCCAGCCAGCACGATCGCCGCGGCCAGCGCCGCGCTGGGAAGATGCGGTCGAAATCGAAGGTGGAACATGCGCGGCCTCCTTGTCGCTGCTGCCGGCATGGAATCCTGCGCCAGCTCGCTTCGGATATCGGCGTACGGCTCGTGCACCCTTGGCGGCTGCGCCGCCGGTTTGTCCGCGAGCAGGCCGGTGGGGCGGACGATCGCACGCACCTTCTCCATCCCCGCCGGCGCGGTCAACACGAACGGCTCCTCGGCTGCATCGCAGTCGCGGCGCCCGCTCAAAGACCGCCCACGCTCTGGATCAGCTCGATGGCATGCTGGCTCAGGCACTGCTGCAGGATGACCTTGCCCGCCACCGAGATGCGTGGCGAGGTGTTGGTCCGGTTGCGGGCCTCGGTGGTGACGCGCTTCATCGGCGACTTCGCGTGTCCGCGCCGCAACACGACGGTCGACTCGATCGTGCAGGTCAGGTCGTCGCTGCGCGCGAAACCGGTTTCGCGCACGAGAATGATGTCCTGGATCTTCACATCCACCTTCGTGAACGGCAGCGGCACGTTGATGGGCGGCAGGTTGGCGTAGATCAACCGCTCCAGCGCAACGGGAACGGGCGGCTCGACGTGCAGTGGATAGGCGTCCGACGGCGCGGTCGCATCGATGTCGGCAAGGCGCGTCTGCGGATCCACTCGTCCGTCCTTCACCTCGATGTCCGGCTTTCCTCGCGGCGTCTCCTTCGCGTCCAGCCGCACCAGCGATGCGGTGCTCTTGGAGCCGGCGCAGCCGGCCAGCGCTGCAACGAGCAGGACCGGCACGAAGAAGCGGGCCGAAGTGGTTGCGGTCGGCAACCACCGTTTCGCGGAGCTTTTCGAGGTCACTGTGCCACGTCCCATGCGGCCAGCTCTCCGTCGTTGTCGACGGCGACGATGGTGCTGCGCGCGCCCCAGGCCAGACCGGCGAAGTTTGCACGGTGCCAGTCCGTCTTCCACGTCACCTTGCCGCTCGGCAGCGCGTGCACGCGCAGGACGAAGTCGCGTGCCATCGTGGCCGCGCGCCTGCCATCGGGAGAGACGACCAGCCGCGACAGCGCGGCGCCGGCGTCGGCGCGGCCGAGCTCGCGGCCGCTGCCAGGATCGAGCGAGCGCAAGATGCCGTCGCGTCCGGCGACCACCAGCGCCGAAGACGTGAAAGCCAGCGCACCGACCGCCTGCGTCGATCGCGATACCGCGCGCGGCGGTCCGCCGTCGAGGCCGAAGACGAACACGCCGCCGATGTCGGTGCCGACGGCGGCACGCTTTCCATCGGCGCTGACCGCGATCGCAACCGCCTCGCCTTCGGCGGCGAGCGTGCGCACCAGCCGCATCTCGCGGTCGAGAAGATGCGCGCGGCCGCCGGCAATGACCACGACGCGTGCGCCGTCGGCCGACCATGCCAGCGCGCCGATGCGGCCGCCGGGGCCATCGTAGACGTTCAGCTGCCGGCCGCTCTCGAGGTCGTAGCGGAAGATCTGCCCCGTCACCGTCAGCACCACTTCGCGGCGTGCGTCGCTGACCGCAATGACGCTCGGATCCTTCTCCGTCGTCAGCGGCTGAAGCGCGCGGATCAGTGCCAGCTCCGGCACCGTCCATGAAGTCGTCGACCAGTCGATCAGAGAGACGACCGCGTAGGCGCCGCCGACGTCGGCGCCCATCGCCGAGCTTGCGCGCCGCAGCGACACCGTGCAGCGCGGCGCGTTTCCGGCCGAATCGGTCCGCGCCGGCTTCTGGCAGCGTGCGTCGGGAAGAATCGCGCGGATGCGCGGATCCTGCGCTTCCTCGATGCGCACGCCCGGTTCGGCCGGCGTGATCCGGGATCGGTCCGGGCCGCTCTCGGAGAGACCAGCTGCGCGCACGGCTTCCTTGTCGTAGCGGATGATCTCCGGCGAGGTCGAAGCCTCCGAGGCCCGGCCCTTCGGCCGCGGCGGCGGCTCCTCGTCGACCACGCCGAGCGGCGGCTCCACGCCCACCCCCCGCCGGTCCTGGCTGCCGCCGCCTCCGGCAGCGCATCCTGCGCACGCCACCAGCACCGTCCACACCGCGAAACATCGGCCAAGCTTCCCGACCATGCCTGCGCTTCTATCCTCGCGGAGGAATCGCTTCCATCCCCCCGCCTGCTTCGGCTATGGTCGCCGGCCTGCTGCTCGCGGGGAAGGAGCAGTCACGCCTCGGGGGTGTCGGTGAAAAGTCTGTCCGCCTTTCTGATCGGCCTGCTCATCGCGACCGCCGCGCCAACGGCGTTCGCGCAATCCCTGACGCGCGGGCCGCTCATCCAGAATCCCGACGGCCTGACCACCACGATCACGCTCCTGTGGTGGACCAACGTGGCCGGCAACAGCAAGGTCGAGTACGGCCTGACCACCGCTCTCGGCCAGTCGGTCACGGTCGCCCAGACCTCCAGCTGCGAGGTCGGCTCGGCCGGCACCTGCCACAGCGTCAAGCTGACCGGGCTGCAGCCGGGAACCCGCTACTACTACCGGCTGCTGACCAACAACGTCGTCGTCCTGGACACCACCTACTTCCAGACGTTCAAGGCGTTCAACGACGCCAGCGAGACCTTCTTCGCGATGATCGGCGACTTCGGCGCCGGCACCTCCGGGCAGGCCAACGTCGCCAACAACATCGGCGCCTCGGACCCGCCGCTGCTCCTCACCGTCGGCGACAACGCCTACCAGAACGGGACGCAGTCGGACTGGGACGACAACGTGTTCATTCCCGAGTACCGCAACAACATCCTCCGGCGGGCGGTGTGGATGCCCGCGCTCGGCAATCACGACCTGAACGACGTGGGCACCAGCAACTGGGCCAGCTCGGTCGAGATCCGCATGCACGAGCTGCCCCGCAATGCGCCCTCGGGTCAGGCGGAGCGCTACTTCTCCTTCGATTACGGCGACGCCCACTTCGTGGTCATGGACTCCAATCCCGCCGGCATCAACACCACGCAGACCCAGTGGCTCGACGCCGACCTCGGCTCCACGCTCCGCAAGTGGAAGTTCGTGTTCCTGCACCATCCTCCCTACTCGTGCGCCAACGGCATCGCCTCCTTCGGCACCGACCAGGCGGTGCAGGAGAACTGGGCGCCGATCTTCGAGAAGCATCAGGTGGACGTGGTCTTCTTCGGCCACGACCACATCTACGAGCGATCCAAGCTCCTCGATGAGTATCTGGCCAACGGCGGCAAGGGCTCGGACGGCAAGGGAACCATCTACGTGATGACCGGCGCCGGCGGCCAGACTCTCGACAGCGCCGCCAACTCCGACGGCGGCGGCCCCTACCGCCAGCCGGTGTTCGGCAGCAAGACCTACTGCAACTGGATGGCCAACAACTGCCCCAACGGCGTTGGCGGCCAGTACTGCAGCTTCGCGCGCTTCCAGCACGTGGAGGTGCGCATCGCCAACAACACCACGATGACCATGAAGGCCATCGATCAGAACAACGCGGTCTTCGACCAGCTCGTCCTGACCAAGACCGGCGGCGTCTGCGACAACGGCGTGGTCGACAGCGGCGAGCAGTGCGATGAAGGTGCCGCCAACGGCACCGCTTCCTCGTGCTGCTCCGCGACGTGCCAGTTCCGATCCTCGAGCACGCAGTGCCGCGCCTCGGCGGGGGTCTGCGACGCGGCCGAGACGTGCAGCGGCGCTTCGGGCACCTGCCCCGCCGACGCTTTCGTGAGCAGCACGACGACCTGCCGCGCCGCCGCCAGCGTCTGCGACGTCGCCGAGAAATGCACGGGAGCATCGGCCGGCTGCCCGGCCGACGCCGTGGCGGCGAGCAGCGTGGTCTGCCGCACGGCCTCGGGAATCTGCGACGCCACCGAGACCTGCGACGGCATCACCAGCATCTGTCCGGCCGACGAGGTGCGGCCGTCGAGTGACGTCTGCCGTGCAGCAGCGACGCCGTGCGATGCGGCCGAGCACTGCACCGGCGGCTCCTCGACCTGTCCCGCAGACTCGTTCGCCTCTTCGGCCACGGTCTGCCGCGTTTCGAGTGGGCCGTGCGATCAGCCCGAGACGTGCACGGGCAGCTCGAGCGCTTGTCCGGCCGATGCCTTGCTCGGCCCGGCCACCGTGTGCCGCGAGGCCGCAAGCATCTGCGATCAGAGCGAGAGCTGCAGCGGCACCTCCGCCAGCTGCCCTGCCGATACCTATGCGCCGAGCTCGACCGTCTGTCGCTCCGCGTTCAGCGTCTGCGACGTCGCCGAAACGTGCACCGGCGCATCCACCGTCTGCCCCGCCGACACGTTCGCCTCGAGTTCCACCGTCTGTCGCGGCTCCACCGGCGTGTGCGACGTGGCCGAAACATGCACCGGCACATCCTCGTCGTGCCCCGCCAACTCGTTCGAGCCTTCGTCGACGGTCTGCCGCAGCGCCGCGGGAGATTGCGATCAGGCCGAGACGTGCACGGGATCGGCGTCGGCGTGCCCCGCCGACTCGCTCAAGCCCAGCAGCACCGTCTGCCGCCCTTCGATCGATGTCTGCGATGCTGCCGAAAGCTGCACCGGCTCCTCGGCCACGTGCCCCGCCGACGCGTATGCGTCCAATTCGACGGTATGCCGCGCATCCGCCGGCTCGTGCGACGTCGTGGAGCGATGCAGCGGATTGACGACGAGCTGTCCCGCCGACACCTTCGCTGCGGCGAGCACGGTCTGCCGCGGACTGGCCGGCGTATGCGACGTGCCCGAGAGTTGCACCGGCGCGTCGGCGGCGTGCCCGGCCAACCAGTACCAGCCAGGCGGCACCGTCTGTCGCCAGTCGGCCGGCGTATGCGACGTCGTCGAGAGCTGCACCGGCGGCGGCCCTGCATGTCCGAACGACGGCTTTCTGCCGACCAGCGCCGTGTGCCGCGCCGCCGCCGACCTTTGCGACAAGACGGAGAACTGCAGCGGAACCAGCGCGAGCTGCGGAGCCGACGCGCTGCAGCCGGCGGGCGTGGAGTGCCGCGCTTCGACGAGCGTCTGCGACGCCGCCGAGGTCTGCACCGGCGCCAGCACCAGCTGCCCCGCCAACGATGTCGCCACCGACAGCGACGGCGACGGCACCTGCGATGCGCTCGACGTGTGCCCGGCGCAGCCTGATCCCGACCAGATCGACGCCGACGATGACGGCACCGGAGACGCCTGCGACCCCTGCTCGAACTTCACGCCGGTCTACGCAAGCCGTCCCAGCATCACGATCACCCGCCTCGGCACGGTGGAGGCCGACGATGCGTTGAAGTTCTCGGGACGCGTGGCGCTGTCACCCAAGGAAACCGTCGACCCGGTCGCCGACGGCGTGCGCGTGATGCTGACGGACGACGCAGGCAATTTGATCCTGGACGCGACCATCCCCGGCGGTGCGTTCGACGAAGTCCGCCGTGTCGGATGGAAGGCCAACGCCTCGCGCACGGTGTTCTCGTACCTCAATACCGGCGCGTCCGAACCGCTGATCCAGGGCCTCAACAAGCTGACGATCAAGATCAGTCCGGCCGACCCTGGCGCGGTGCAGTTCACCATTGCCGGGAAGGGCGGGAGCTACGACGTGCAGCCGGCCAATCTGCCGCTGACCGGAACCATCGTGCTCGACCCGCCGTTCGCGTCGACGAACCTGTGCGGCGAAGCCGTGTTCACCGGCACGTCCGGGCGCTGCGTCTACCTTTCGTCGGGCACCGTCAAGTGCAAGTAGGCACAAGCCGTTGTACTAGCCGAAGGTTGCGCTAACGCTGCGGCCGCGGCGGGCCCGCCGGGCCTTCCATTGCACGCATGCGTACGAGCATTGCAGACGCGGGAGCACTGCTGCACACGATGCTGCGTCGCGCAGCGGTCGCGCTGCTGCTCGGGCTCAATCTTGCGGCCGGTCTGTACCGGTACGCGCATCCATACCTGACCGGCCAGGACCACCTGCTGTGGGATCTGCTCGGCGGCATCCGCATCGCACGCGCCTGCGATCCGGCAATCGTGGCTGCTTCGGCCATGCCCGCCCAGTGCGAAGCGCCCGTGCCGTATCTGGCAGGCGCCTTCGTGTTCTTCCGCTGGCTCGACGCACTGCCCTGGGCAGCGGTGATGGCGATGTGGTTCGCGCTGGCGGTGCCGGCCACGCTCTGGATCTGTCACCGCACCGCCGAGCGGCTGCGGCGCGGCCTGGATCCGCCCAGCGCCAGAGCCGTGCTCGTAGCCACCGCGAGCCTGCTGGCATTCAAGGGAACGACGCTGGGGCTGTACGCGGGCAACGTCTCGCTGGCGACGACGTGGCTGCTAGGCGCGTTCTGCCTGATCGAGCTGGTGCGGCGGCGTGGCTGGGAGTGGCCGGCGGCGCTGCTGCTGGCCGTCGCCGCTTCCAAGCCGAACATGGCGGCGCCGTTCTTCCTGTATCTGCTGCTGGCCGGCGACTGGCGAGCGTTGGTCCTGTCGCTGGCAGCCACGGCACTGCTGCACGTGCCCGCCACCTTCGCGTACTTCGGCCCGCTGCGGCACCTCGAAATCCTGTTCACCGGGCTGGTGACGGTCGAGACGTATCCTCTCAACGCCACGTCGCTGCTCGGAGCTTCGGGACGAGTCGACCTGCGGCCGTTCCTGCAATCGCTCGGCCTTCCGCAGACCGCGGCGCTGGCGGCGGCGGCCGCGCTGGTGCTCGGTGCGGGGGCCGCCGTGGTCCGCTACCGACGCCGCTTCGGCGACCGCCTGCTGCTGCTCAACGCCAACCTGTTGTTCTTCGCCGCGATGTACCACCGCGACTACGACGTCCTGCTCCTGCTCCTGATCGCGCTGCCGCTCATCTGGAAGCACCGCCGCCGTTTCGGCCTGCTCGCCTGCATGCTGGCGCTGCCGGCCGCGCTGCCTCTGCAGTTCCTGCACGCCTACGGAATGCAGCACCTGCCCCAGCACGAACCGGTATGGAACATGCTCGGTACATCCATGATCGTCTCCATCCTCGGCATCGGCGCCTGGCTGAACTGGTGCGCACTGACTCCCAGGCCAGTCCGCCCCGACCGACACAATCGAGACGAACAACGACTCACGCAGAGTGCGCCGGACCTCATGCGCCAGGCGGGCGCGCAGAGCGCGCCAGATGCTAGGCGGACGCCTGAGGAGCGAGCGTAAGCGGGCTGGAGGCCCGCTGGAGCGAGCGACCAGGCGTCCAACGACGCAGATGGCGCGCTATGCGCGCCCGCCTCAGCGCACCATGTTTTCGGTAATCAGACTCCACCCCCCCTGCGTAACATCATGCTGCAGGATCAGCACCGGCGAGATGCAGATGCTGCATTCGCCGAGGACGTCGGGAAAGCCGTCGTTGAGGTCGATGATGTCGCCGTTGTCGGTGCAGAAGAAACCGGAGAACGCATAGTAGTTGTCGGCGGTCTTGTTCGCGTTCTGGTAGGCCTCGCCGGCCGACTCGAAGGCTTCCTTGATGCCGTTGAAGAACTCGTAGATGTCGTCGAGGTCTTCGATCTCCTCCGGATTGAACGACTCGATGATGCTGCGCGCCTGCTGCGGCGCCTCGGGACCGATGAACAGGATCTGGTTCAGCTCCGGCGTCGGGTTGAAGTTGTAACCCTCGAGCCAGCTGCCCGGAGCGCCGGGCGTGATGAAGCTCGCCGAGGCTCCGCTGTTGGCATCGCACAAGGACGTTGCGGCGTAGTCGTCGAGAATGCCCTCGAGGACGAGGATCGCGACCATGTTCTCGAGGTCCTCGATGAACTTGGCGTAGATCTTCTCGGCCAGGCTCACAAGCGTTCCCTGGATTCCCATCGCGCCGACGATGTCGAAGAAGAACGCGGCCTCGGCTTCCGAAGGACCGGCCGCCTTCAGCAGCATCGCCACCCATCCGGTCGCCGCCGGCGAGGGAGCGCCTGCGACCGTGCCGGACTCGGCCATGTCGACGGCGAACGACAGGATCTGCGCCACGAAGTTCGGCAGCGTCTGACCCAGCAGGACGTTGATCTCGTTCTCCGCGGCGATGCCCGCGTACACGGTCGGGTTCAGATCGGCCAGGGCGTTGGCGAGCGCATTGAGCTCTCCTGCCTCCTGCGCCAGCTGATCGATCTGCTCGTCGGTGACGTTGGTGGGGTCCAGCCCGAGGATGAGATCGGTGATCGCCTGCATCTGCGCCTTGATCTGATCGACCAGCGAGACCCACGTCGTGTCCTGTGCGGTCGCCGTGAAGCCTTCGGACTGCAGCTCGCCGAGCGAGGGCGGGAATCCGCCCGGCGGCGAGAGCGGAGTGACGAGCTGGAGCTGGTCCAGATCGATGGCGTTCAGCGTCATCTCGAGCTCGGCGATCGCCGTATCGAGGGCCGCCTGATCGGTGCCGCCGGCGGCGGCGGTCGCCTCGAACAGGGAATCGGCGCCGCCGCCGAGCATGGCGGAGAACTCGCTGAGCGCAGTGTTCATCGGCGTCGGCTCGAGCACCGTCAGCGTGGCCATCTGCGTCAGGTTCAGCGAAGGCACGTTCGCGGTCACCACGAAATTGCCACGAGCGTCGGCGGGCACGTTGATCGTCGTGCCGGAAATCATGGGTGTGGTACCGGTGGCCTCGTCGCCGGGGGCGATGCTCAGATCGATGGCCGGCTGCGGATCAACCGGGTCGCCGAAACCGTCAACGACCACAGCCTCGATGCTGCCGGTGTTGCCGGCCATGAGGACCGGCGGCAGCAGCTCCAGGTTGAGCTGCCGCGCGTCCGCGATGCTGGTCGTGGTCGTCGTCGGGCCCACGGTGGTCGTCGTCGGCTCGATCGTCGTCGTGGTCGGCTCCAGCGTCGTGGTGGTGGTCGGCTCCTCGGTCGTGGTGGTCGGCTGCTCGGTCGTCGTCGTCGGTGCCAAGGTCGTCGTGGGTGGCTCCAGCGTCGTGGTCGGGCTGAGCGTGGTCGTCGGCGACAGCGTGGTCGTCGGCGACAGCGTCGTCGTGGTCGTCGTCGACGACGTGGAGGTCGATGTGCTGCTCGTGGTGGTGGTCGCCGACGGGCAGTTGAGAGGAACCTCGGTGCCGACGGCGGCCTTGAGCACGATCAACGCGTCCGTGGCGGTGACCGATTCGCTGTTGTTCGGGTCGCACACGCTCAGGCTGCACGTCAGCGTGCCGACCGCGGTGCGCAGGACGTAGAGCGCGTCGGATGCCTTGATCTCGTCGTCGTCGATGGGGTCGCCGCAAAGGATCTCGCCCGCCAGGGCTGCGGCCGGACTGCCGGCAAAGACCAGCGTCAGCGCGGCGAACGCGGTAGCGAACAGAGATGCCCGCGCAGTGGTCGAGATAAACGATGGGACAATCATGTCGAACCCCTAGGTTGCGGTGATGACGATGGCGACGAAATGCTCGTTCGTATTCTTTTCCCATGGCCAGGCGGCGCTGGTCAACGACGTTGCGGCCATGAACGAGCCGACACGGACGGAAAAATCGCGGAGCCGATGGCGATGCGGGGCATACGCCCCCCGTCATGCGCTCAGATATCCATCTGCTGCGCGAAGCGTCCCTTGTACACCGCCGCACCCTCCACTCTCTGGACGATGAGCTGCGCGATGCGCACGCCTGCGTGGATGCGGAGCGCATAGGGCGCCACATTGGAGATCTCGAGGACCTGTCGGTTGCTGACGCCGGGGGCGACGAAGCCGGCAGTGATGTGGATCATCAGACCGAGGCGGGCGAAGCGGGAGCGGCCCTCCAGCCACCCGCACAGCTGCGGCGACAGGCTGATCCGCTCGCGCGTGATGCCGAGAATCGTCTGTCCGGGAGCGAGCTCATAGGGCGCCACAAGGGCTTCGACCTTGCTGAAACGGACGTAGTCGGAGTCCTCGGTGACGTCGACCGATTTGATGAAACGATTGAGGACGCGGATCTCGCTGCCGAGATGCAGATCGTAGGAAGCCGGCCCCAGGTATTGCTCGTCGAACGGGTCGATGGTGACGGTTCCGGCCTTGATCTCTGCGAGCAGGCTGTCGCGTGACAGGACCACGCTTCAGCCTCGCGCCGCGAGGCGCCGCACGACCTCGAACAGCACTTCGGTGCCCAGCCGCAGGTTGGCCACACTGACGCGTTCGTTGTGCCCGTGGATGGTCGTCAGCTCCTCGCGCGTCAGAAGCGCGGGCGTAAAGCCGTAGGCCTGCGCTCCGGCGGCACGGTAGGCGTGGCTGTCGGTGAAGCCGGGCGACAGCTGCGGCATGAGGAACGCGTCGTCGCCGAGCTTCTCCTTGATGACCTCTGCCGCCAGGCTGACCACCGGAGTGTCCATCGACGACATGCCGGAGTCGTGCTGATAGACGACTTCCACGTCGATGTCGGGATCATCGACGATGCGCCGGATCTCATCGACGAACTGCGCGGGGTCCGTCGTCGGCAGCAGCCGACAGTCGACGGTGGCCTCGGCACCGGCTGGAATCACGTTGATCTTGCTGCCGGCGTGTACGCTGGTGACGCTGACGGTGTCGTGGGTGATGGCGCTGAGGTGCGCGTCCACTGAAGCAAGCATGTTCAGGACGTTCTCGTCGCGCGGGTCGAGGTCCTCGGGCAGATAGCCCTTCTGCGACAGCGTCTTCAGCATTCCTTCGACGGCCGGCGTCAGGACCGCGCGCCGCTCGTGCGCGTCGATGCGCGCGAGCGCCTTGACCAGCTTGAGCAGCGCGTTTTTCGAATGAGGGACCGAGGCGTGGCCCGGAACCCCTTTCGAGCGGAGGCGCAGCCAGCACGGGCTCTTCTCGCTCGGAGCGATGCCGACGATGCTGGCCTGACGTCCCATGAACTCGCAGAAGCCGTAGGCGCCTTCGTTGAAGACATAGGAGGCCTTGAGGATCTCGGGGTGATGCTCGGCCAGATGGTGGATGCCGTGGATGCCGCCTTCTTCCTCGTCGGCGACCGCCACGAATACGAGGTCACGGTCCAGCGGCAGCTTGTGATGCTTGACGAGCGCGAGCGTGAGCAGCTCCATGATGCCCATGCCCTTCATGTCGAGCGCGCCGCGGCCCCAGACGACGTTCTCGATGACGGCGCCCGAGAACGGATCCACGCGCCAGTGCTCCGGCTCCACCGGCACGACGTCGATGTGCGAGAGCAGCACGATCGGGTCGAGCCCGCGATTGACGGTCGCCGGCACGCGAGCGGACATCGAGACGCGGCCGTTGCCGGCATCGTAGAAGCTGCTGTCAATGCCTTCGCGCGCCAGCGCGTTGCGAAGGAAGATCGCGCCAGCCTCTTCGCCTCCGGGAGGATTGGTGGTGTTGATGCGGATGTACTCGGACAGGAGCGAGGTGGCCTGCTCGGTGATCCCGTCCCAATGAATGGCTGGTGCTGCGGATGTCATATGCGCGCCGTTATAGCAGCGATTCACGCTCTTGTAAGGGGCGGCCGATAGTGGCACCAATGCACGCGATGGGCCTCGTGACGGTCACCATGAACCCGCCGCTCATGACGCTGAGCCTCTAGAGGAGTGTTCCACGGCTTCCTCACCGCAAACGCGCGTGTTGATCCTGCCGGGCCTCGGTGGCTCCGGTCCGGACCATTGGCAGACGCACTGGGAGACGCTGTATCCGGACTTCCGGCGCGTGCAGCAGAGCGACTGGGAGCATCCGGACCTCGAGGACTGGCTCTTCTCGCTCGATGCCGCCATCGCCGCCTCGCCGCCCGACGTCGTGCTCGTCGCACACAGCCTGGCCTGCCTCCTGGTCGCACACTGGGTCAACGAGGAGACGATGCTGCGCAACGTCGCGCGCAGCCGTGAGAGCGTGGTGCCGCTGATCGGCGGCGCGCTGCTGGTGGCACCGCCCGACCCCGAGGGCGCGTCCTTTCCGCGCGAGGCTTCCAGCTTCGCGCCGGTTCCGATGATCCGCCTTCCCTTCCCCAGCATCATCGTCGCGAGCCGCAACGATTCGTACGGCAGTCTGCGACACGCCGGGCGCTGCGCGCGTGCCTGGGGAAGCCGTCTCGTGGACGCAGGACCGGTCGGCCACATCAATTCCGACAGCGGCCTCGGAGATTGGCCCGAGGGCCTCGAGCTGCTGACCGAGCTGGTGCCGGATCTGCCGGTGATAAGGAGATCGTGATGAAGAACGTCGCCGCATCGTTGTTGTCGCTGGCGATCGTGATGGCGCTTGCGCTCGGGGCTGGCGCCCGATCGGAGCCGGATCCGGAATGGACGCCCGAGATGTGGATGGACGAGGACACGCTGCAGTTCCGCACCGACTGCCCGGACGAAGGCGAGCACTGGTCGTACGTGTGGCTGGTCGTGCTGGAGGAGGACGTGTACGTGCGGCTCGGCTCGCGTGCCGCCGCGCGCGTGGACTGCAACAAGAGCAAGCCGATCGTCGCGGTGCGCATCGCCGACGATCTCGAGTTTCCGGCGGTGGAGATGGTTCCCTCGCCCGACAAGGCCGACGCCGTGGCCGCGGCCATGGCCGACAAGTACTGGACCGACATTTTCGTACGCTATGCCGATCACCCCTACACGATGAAGCTGGTGCCGAAGAAGAAGGGAGAGGTGCTCGGTCAGGACGACAAGAAGGATGCCGGCGGCGACGACGCCGGGAAGGCCGGCGCGGGCAATGCCGACTCCGGCCAGAAGAGGTGACACGATGAGCACGGACGCACGAGAGCTGGGATTCGACCCCGAGCGCCTGGAACGGCTGCGCCGCACCATCAACGCCGACATCGACGCCGAGCGCTACGACGGCTGCGTCGTGCTCGTCGCCCGCGGCGGCCACGTCGCGATGCACGAGGCGTTCGGCTTCGCCGACCGCGCCTCGGGCCGGCACGCGCGCACCGACGACGTCTTCTTCTCCATGTCGATCGCCAAGCAGCTGACCAACGCCGTCGTCATGATGCGCGTGGAGCGCGGCGACATCGCGCTGACCACGGCCGTGGCGGACGTGATTCCCGAGTTCGGCGTGCTCGGCAAGCAGCACGTCACCATCGGCGATCTCATCATCCACAAGGCTGGGCTTCCCCTGGGCATGCCGCCAATGGCCCCGGAGGATTTCGGAAGCATCGAAGCCGTGACGATGGCAACGGCGCGCGTCCTGCCCGATGCGACGCCGGGCACGCGCGTCAGCTATGCGGCGGTGGTGGCGCATGCCGTGCTCGCACAGGTAGTGTGCAAGCTCGAAGGATGCCGCCGGCCGTTCCGGCGCGTGGTCGCCGAGGATCTGCTCGAGCCGCTCGGAATGAAAGACACGTCGCTGGGAGCGCGGCCCGATCTCGCGCCGCGCCGGGTCCCGGTGGTCGTGCGCGACCGCACCACCGACATGTTCGACGCCGATCTGCTCGAGGGCGTGGCGGCGATGATGGACGAGAAGTTCGAGATGCCCGCGGGCGGCTTTCTCACCACCGCGCACGACTTCTACCGCTTCGCCGAATGCTTCCGCCGCGGCGGCGAGCTCGACGGCAAGCGCCTGCTGTCGCCGTCGACGATCCGGCTGATGACGACCAATCAGACCGGCGACCTGCCCAACAGCCTGTGGGACTTCGCGCGCACGATGCTCGGCTGGCCGCTGTTCCCCGCCTACCTCGGCTACGGCTTCTTCGTGCGCGGCGAGGGCGCGTACTTTCCGACGCCGTTCGGGCTGATGAGCTCACCGTCGACGTTCGGCGGCTTCGGCGCCGGCTCGAACTGCTTCTGGATCGATCCGGAGCGTGACCTCATCTACGTGTTCCTCTCGGCCGGCCTGATGCGCGAGACCAAGAGCACGCCGCGGCACCAGCGGCTGAGCGATCTGGTGCAGGCGGCGCTGGTCGGCTGAAAGGCCGCGCGCGGCTCGCTCCGCATCAGGCCGCCGCTTCGCTCAACGTGGCTCAACCGCAGACCGCGCGCGTCGCTCCGACGGCGTCGCTGCGGCCACACAGCTCGTCGCGCTCGAAGGCGTCGATGCCGTAGAGGCGGATGCGGGTGCGCGCGATCTCGCGGATAAGACATTCAAACGCACTTCCGCATCGTATCGCTACCGGTTCCATGGTCTCGCCCGGGCCCGATAAGGTCCATTCTGACAACTGCGCGAATGCCGCGAAGGCTTGCTGGTACCGCTTTCCTGTCCTTTCCTGTCCCCGCGCCGCGGGACAGCGCGCAAACCACGGCGGTGCTTAGCGAAAAGACTGTCGTTGGCGGTTCGCGGGAGCCATGTTACGACAAACTTGGCGAAAACGCGGCGTCACCATGCAATCAGAAAGCGTGCGAGATCGTTGGCGGCGTGTGCCTGAGCAAGACCTCGTTCACCGATACACACAATTGCGTTTCCGTGGGGACGGCCCTTGAATCGGATGCTACGTGTGGTGTTTTGAAAAATCAGCGATGCCAGGGCGACGGGGACTGCAAGTCGACGGAGAAATGCCGCTCTGTGAGGATCGACTGCAATCCGAGCCACGATTTGTCAAGTACGCAGGACGCTCTCTGTGCTCCGGCGAGCTGGAAGGCTCGGGGCAACGGTGACCCCGTTCAGGGCACCCTCAATGACGCGCGTGCAAGGCTCGCAGACGTCTACGAGTTGACCGGAAACCCAGAGGAGGTCGAGCGCGTGCGGTCAGGTGCACGACAACTCGACGCCAAGCCAAATCTCAGCAACGGCAGACTCGACGGCGTCGTTGCTGACCTTGACGTGCAGTTGGCGTGCTGGAGACAGTGTGTAACCGCCGATGATGATACGCTAGATTGCGACCGCGAATCCACGTCGTGGGGGACCCCGTGTCAGTGAATTTGCGCCTGCATATCAAAGTGCCAAGGGCAGTTACGTGATGATCATATTCAAGCGGCCTTGGGACGATATGAGCTTCGTACACGTTGTCAGTTGGTCTCTCGCTCTTGTGCTGACATCGGTGGTTCAGGCAGAGGCGACCCTGTCGTTTGGACCTCCCGCGGCGATCGGCTCCCACGCCGTTAGCGATGACCCCGCCGCCTATGAGGGCCGCCCTGTTGTCGATGGAGACGAACTCGGGAACTGGATCACCGTTTGGGATGCTGCATCTTCAGCGGCGAGTGACACTGATGTGTACTTCGTCCGTTCTACGGACGATGGGATGACGTGGAGCACTCCGCAAACCCTCAATTCGAATGCAGCCTCCGACCCGAACAGCAATGACACTGCCCCGACGGTCACAACAGATGGAGCCGGTATTTGGATTGCGGCTTGGGGTCGCGGGGGTGGTCAGGAGGTCACCGTGAGCCGCTCGGCGGATACGGGACAGACCTGGTCTGCTGCCACCGTGCTCGGCGGTGGCCTGAGACCTGCAATCGCGACAGATGGGCTGGGAACGTGGGGTATCTTCAGCGACGGTGGAGGTACCCAAGTTCAGCTCGATCGGTCTGTCGATGGTGGCCTGACGTGGCTGCCGCGGCAGCGGCTGGATTTCGACGACGTAAATAATGTCTACAGCGACTTCTTCATCGACGCCGCGACCGACGGTACGGGCAACTGGGTCGCCTGCTGGCGTCGCGGTGGTACTGTTGTCGCAACGCGCAGCGCCGACAATGGCCAAACGTGGAGTTCGCCGGTGTTTGTGGGGTCCGCCGGCTTTGGAAGCCCGCTGGGTCTTGCAATGACGACGGACGCCCACGGGTCCTGGGTCATCGCCTGGGGACTTCAGGCCGCGCCGGTTGTGGATGAGGAGACGGGTATCCACGTCGCTCGTTCAATCGATAATGGAGCCACATGGTCTGCGCCGCAGCTACTCGCGGCAACATTCGCTTCGGATCATGGGTACGAGGAGGACGTCGGCCTGGAGGTGGGGCCTGACGGTGCATTCTACGCCAGTTGGCACACGTCATTCGGCACAACAGGTCAGGATCCCGACGTTTTCTTTTCGCGATCACTAGACGGCGGTCAAACGTGGACCACGCCGTCGGCAGTAAACGTTGGTGCGACACGTGACGGCTCCGCCTCGGACGCACTTGCGACAGTCGGCTATGGCGGCAACGGCGCCTGGATTGGCGTGTGGGCCTCGGACAATTCGCTAAATGGCACCGTCGGCGATGACCGCGATATTTTCTTCGCACGCGGCCAGGAGGATTGTCCCCCATCACCGTCGCCATCCTGCCTGTCGCCAACTCTGCCAGGCCGATCACGCCTGATGTTGAAGGATGGCCCGGGCGGCACTGACAAGCTGGTGTGGAAATGGACTGCGGGACAGGCCACGACCACCGAGGACCTCGGCGACCCGACCACCGGCACAAGCTATGCATTCTGTATCTATGACAGGCCTGCAGATACCGTGCGCGTAGTGTTCGAAGCGGATGCCGGTGCGGGATTGGCCTGCACTGACGGACCTTGCTGGATCGCGGCAGGCGACGGCTTTGCCTACCGCGATAGTGCGCTCTCCAACGGGTCTATTCGCTCTCTATCTTTGACGCCCGGCAGCGACGGGCGAGCAAAGATCCAACTTCGCGCCGCTGGCGCCGCGTTGGGTCCACCGCGCATGCCGCTCGTCAAAGCCCCGAACATCATAGCCCAACTCGTGAACACCGAGACTGGCAAGTGCTGGGAAGCAACCTTCTCCAGTGCGACGCTCAACGACAGTTCCCGGTTCAAAGCGCGATCGGACTAAGGCTCGTCGAAGGATCGCATGCGGATAAGACATTCAAACGCACTTCCGCATCGTATCGCCACCGGTTCTATGGTCTCGCCCGGGTCCGATAAGGTCCATTCTGACAACTGCGCGAATGCCGCGAAGGCTTGCTGGTACCGCTTTCCTGTCCTTTCCTGTCC
>DASPNR010000017.1 GCA_035626395.1 Candidatus Limnocylindrales bacterium
CTCATGGGAGTCACGCAGCCACGCATAAGCGATCTCGTCCGAGGCAAGATCGAACTCTTCAGCATCGACATGCTCGTGGAAATGCTTTCGCGCGCCGGAGTCCAAGTAGCTGTCCGGACATCAAAGCGAGCTGCATAACGAGTGATCAGCGTCAACTACTTCTTTCGGCCAGCGACAATTATAAGTTTCACCCGGCTCGGCTCCGGGGCGGTCGTTGGTCATCGTCTGACTCCTCCGTTTTCCGGCGCTTAGCGCCCTTGGTTCGGTAGCTATCCACGTCGAACTCCAGGATTGTCGAGTGGTGGACCAGGCGGTCGATCGCCGCGCTGGTGGCCATCTTGTTTTTGAAGATCCGGTCCCACTCGCTGAAGACCAGGTTGCTGGTAAGCGCGACCGAGCGCCGCTCGTAGCGCTCGGCCAGGAGTGTAAAGAGAACCTCCGCCTCCTCCTGGCTCTGCTGGACGTAGCCAATGTCGTCGAGGACGACGAGGTCGAAGTTGTCGAGCTTGCGAAGCTGTCGTGGCAGCTCGAGGTCGCGCTTGGCCGCCAGCAGGTCCTGCACGAGTTCGAAGGTCGGCACGAAAAGAACCGAGCGGCCGAGCTGGATCAGACGGTGGCCGAGTGCGGCCAGGGCGTGGCTCTTGCCGGTGCCCGGCAGACCGAAGGCGAGCACGTTGGTGCCGTCATCGAGGAAGGCGCCGGCAGTAAGCGTCTCCAGCTTGTGACGCAGTGTCGCCGGCAGCCGTGTCAGGTCGAACGTCTCGAAGGTCTTGCCCGGTGGGAGCCGCGAAGCACGCCGCAAGCGCTCGACGCGTCGCTGGTGGCGCGCCTCGGCCTCTGCCTCGAAGACCTCGGCCAGCACGGGCAAGGCCGCTGCCAGATCCTGCTCGATGAGCCGGGGAACGACCTGCTCTGCGGCGGTGGTCAGGTTGAACTGGCGCATCAGTGAGCACAGACGCTCGCCGTGGCCGACACTGGTGATCAATATTGGCGAGCTCACGCGCAGGCTCCCATCAGCAGCTCGTCGTAGACGCCGAGGTTGGGCTGGCCGATGCGAACGACGGGTACGGCGGCAGGCTCGGGCTCGAGCAGTGCTTTGACCTCGGCGTAGCCGAAGACGGCCTCCGCGCTCAGCAGCGTCTCCAGTGCCCGCCCCACCAAGCACTCCATAGCGCGAGCGGCCAGGTCCAGAATGCGCACGTACTCGACGTCGGCGCGCTCGCCGTGGAGCTGGCAAAGGCGGTCGTAGGCGCGCCGAAAGACCAAGGTTGGAAAGAGAGACTCGCGGTAGCGGTAGCGAGCGAATGCGCCCGGCTTGCGCACCAGCGAGGCGATGATGTGGCGATAGTCGATACGATGGTCGGACTTGCCGCGAAGGCGCGGCATCGTCTCGGTCAGCTTGCCTCCGTAGTAGACATCGACGTGTTCGGGGTGCTGGTGGACCAGGACCTGGTGTCCGATCAGCCGTGAGGGAACCGAATACGTGCGCGAGCCGATGCAGATCGTGCTCCACCGGCGAACCTTTGGCTCGAAGACGGTGTACTCCGGTACCGGCGCCGGCGGCAGCGCCCGCAGATGCTCGCGCTCTATGGCAAAGGCCTCCTGCCATTTCTGGCTCCGCTCGGTGACCTCGTCGGCGAATTGCTGGTAGGAGGCGACGTCGACGAAGTCGCGGCTGCCGCGCAAGATCAGCGCCTGCGCGATGGCAGACTTGACCCGATAGTTTCGCTGCTCGGCAACACCATTCTCGTGCGCCCGTCCTGCCGTGATCAGCGTGGCGCGCATGACGTAGTGGTCCAGGACGCCGGCGAACCGCTTGTTTAGTGCCCGGCCTCCGGTCTTGCGCAGCTCGTGAGTGGCCGCCGACATGTTGTCCATGCGCACGAAGCTCGGCGAGCCGCCAAAGGCATGCAGCCCGCGCTGGAGGCCGTGGACCAAAGCCTCGTAGCTCTCGCTGTAGGCCACCGTCACCGACCCTCGCCCGCTGAAGCTGAGGGTCAGCGTGAACAGCAGGTGGTCGAACTGCTCGCCGGCGATGGTGACCTCCAGGTCATTGCAGTGCGTGAAGTCGCAGGCGGCCTCCCGGCCAGGCTCGTGGACCTGCTGGAAGAACACCTCCCGCTGCGGACCGTGCAGGGCACGCCAATCGCGGATCCGGCGCTGCAGCGTGCGGACCTGACCGGCTGCGACCTGGCTGCCGTGTCGCCGTGCCAACTCGTCGATGATGGTCGTCGCCTGCAGCACGTTTTTGGTGTCGCTGATCAGCAACGGCAGGATCTCCGAGTCCCAGAGCTCGGCGAACGGGTCGATCCGGGTGCGCCAGTGGCGCGGGCTCTTGCTATGCGACGGCATTGGGCCACTTCGCCACCGCCTGGCGGTCGGCAAGCTGATTCCGGCTGCCGCAGCCGCCGCTTCCTCGCTTTGCCCCTGCTTTCGCCGTCGTCTCAGGAGCTTTACCTGCGCATCGGTCACCATGCCCGAAGCCATGGCCTAAGTGCCCGGACTTACAACGCTCGGGACTGCAGGAACTGAAAGAAGTAATTGTCGTCGGGTGAAAGGAGTAATTGTCGCCGATCAAACGAGTACCTGAGCGGCGGGCGCGAGGCGTGGGCCATCATCGCCGTCGTCCGTGCCCGTCCGCTCCTGGTGTTGTTAGCCGAGCGACGCGGCTCTTGCACGCCAGACTCGCGGCTCGGCGAACACTGTGGCGTCCCCGGACTCGCCGGCCCTCAGCGTTCCAACGAAGCCGACTGGTCGGATACGGGCCGCAGTCAATTGGATGATCCGGACCCGGCCGCCACGTGCTGCTACCGGTACACCTCAACGACGGCTGCGACGCCGCTTTGCGGCGAGGCGTCACGGAATCGGGCTGCACGAATGGAAAGCCGCGCCCGCGCCACCTGTTGGCGGCTTCGCGGGTCGAGATCGCTCGATATCTGCGATGCGCTCCAGGTACGGGTGAACGACCCGATTACGGGCGGCCGTCTTGAAAACGTGACGCCCGCCACCGACGACGGAGATTGCACAACGCGCGCGACGTCGCCTGGTCGATCCAGGCCGCCCGATCGAAGCACGGCGCCGTCTTGCGTGCTGGTGCGAGTACGGATGTGCGTCATCGAACCGCACCGGCCGGCGGAGGCGAAGCCAACTTAAAATCTGCGAAATCAACGACGGCTAACGGATGCATGAGCGGCCGGCGCGAGACGATCCGACTTCATCGCACCGGCTCATGCCGGGCTGCTCCATGCAGTGTTGGGCCAAGACGGTGTCTCAAGACCGTTGAAGCGGCAGCATTTCTCGTAGTACTCCTGTAGCGCGGCACCTTCCGTAGGGTCGGCGCCTGCGATCTCGGCAATGAGCGCCTCCCACGGAACGCAATCAATCCGCATCCGCGTAACCTCTGGCTCGACGTAAACCCGGCACCAATCGTGGTCCGCACCGTCGCCCCGTGCCTTGATCGCTTCAGAGATCGCGGCCGGGGTCATCATACGACGAAGTGCGTCGTCAATGCGCTGCTCCGGTAGGAGGACAAGAAACCCCAGATCCTTGATCGCACCTGGTGCGTGATCGCCGGAGGCCAGCATGTGAAGCATGCACGCAATGTTCCGCGCGGCTTGATTGAAAGTGGGGGCGTACTTCGTGCCAGCAGAGAGAGAGCTGCCGAGCTTGGCCTCGAGAACGAAGAACTGGCCGCATGCCTTTACCAGTTTCGCGTCGCCTCGCGATTCCGCGGCTGCAAAATGACCGACAACCGCATCTGCATGGGTCCAGCCCTCGCGTTGTCGGCTCTTGAAGAACCGGCTTGGCAATAGCACTTCCGATCGCCAGCGTGCGTCGGGCTGAAAAGGAATGAGGTGGTTCTCACTCGGATGCCGCGCGTACCAATCGACGACCAGCCGGAGCAGCCAACCTTCGTTGTAAAGAGCGGTTGGCGGCAGAATCGCCTCATCCGTGCCGCAGCGCGCCAACATAGTCGAAATTCGCTCTATCGGCTTCACACGGTCAACCATTCTGCCCAACGATGGCATGAGCAGCCGGCGCGAAACGACTCATACTCAGTAAATACGTCCATGCCGGCCTGCTCCATGCACGGTTAGGCGTATCTTCACAATTGATCGTCCAGAACGAGCAATGCCAATAGAGACTGACTCGCGTAGCAATGTCTTCTGTATCCCGACCATTCGCCGGAGATCATGACGGCGAAGACTTCCCATCGGATGGCCTCGCGATCAGACTTACCCGGGCGGGAGCATCGATCGAAGATGTCGCCAGATCGCAGTACCGTTTTTGAGCATCGTCCACTGCTTTAGGTTTTTTAGCGCATAGCCGACGGTCTCGAAGGCCCGCGGGCCTTCACGGCGGAAGGCGTCATCCATCCGATCAAGAGCATCGGCGATCGTCGTGAGGACCTCGCGCAGTGATTCGTACGCGAGGATCTCCGACTGATCATTCACCTTAAAGACCGCGCGATGCACCTCACCATCGGGATCGACGGTAAAGATCACCAAGCCGGGAAGGTTTTGCGTTGATCCAAGCTCAAAGGCATCGATCAAATACTGATTCTCCTTCGGCTCCTTCCACACGTTGAACAACATACCGATCACTCCGGCAGGGAGTCTCGGAGTTTGCCACGATCCCGGTGCAGCTCGGATGGCAAAGACCGCCCAGCGGGGACCCGAAATCTCGTCAAGCGCTCGCCAGTAGTCTTCATCCCGCAGGAGCTTCTTCACATGCGGATGTTTATCCGTATAGAGAACGACTCCGAATAGGTTCGCTTGCCCGTTCTGAGGAATATACGCGCTTGACAGTTCAACCGCCCAGTTCATGTAGATTAAAGTCCCCCTTCGTTCACAGTGGTTCAGGCGGCATCGACAGCGCATCGAGCACGCTCCAGCCGAGCGCCATCCGCCTTCGCCGTGCCGGGCTGTCCCTTGCGCGGCTAGGCAAGCGTACCGTCAGCTTTCACTGAAGGTGACCCCATGCTGGCGCATAAACTGCTTCAGCACATCGACGTGTATGCAGTGACCGACGTGTAAGAATGCGCTTTCGCGCACTCGCTTTTTCTCCGCACCACGCCGAACCTCAACATCTATGTCGAACTCCAGATCGAGGTGTGCGGTCGCAGCCTGCATGCCCCAGATACGACCGTCAGTTCCAAAGGCGGGGCCGCCGCTCTGGCCGCGCAAACCAGCGGTGCTAAGCTCGATGCCGACAATGGCTCCCTGCGCGTTGAGAAGATGCCGAGTTACCATGCCTTCGATCGGAAATCGCGGCGTCGCTTGTCGGCCAATCGTTGTCCATGCAATGCGATCCGCGACAGCATCGTATTCAAAATTCTCAAATTCAGGGAAGGGATACCCAAGCCTACAAAGATACTTACCCGGCTGGAGTTCAGAAGCATCAGCAGCAAAGACCGGGAACTTGTCGCAGAGCAGCCGCGTGTGGTTTTGGAATCTCAGCAGTGCGACATCAACTTCCGGGTGGATGCGGATGTCCAGGTTCAGAGAACCTTCGACACAATCGACAAATAGGCTGTACAGCTCGATGGTCCTGCCCTTGGCGTAGGAGTACTTCTTTTCGAGGAGGCGGAGCTCTTGTGAGTTCCTCTTCCCTGGCGTTAGGCAGGCTCGTTCTGCCTTGAAAGCGTCAAAATTGATCCGAAGCTGATCGGCGACGAGTAGTTGTTCGGCCACATGGCGGCAAGTGAATGCCCATCCGTCCGAATTTACGAAAAACAGTGTCCCGGCGCCCGGCACGATCGCGGTCGTCCCATAGGATCGCGATATAAAGTGCAATGGCCTTGTGAACGCTGCTGCTTCTGTGATCGCTGAAACAAACAACGGCAGATCTCCAATTGCCTAACGAGAGCATGAGCGGCGGGCACGAGGCGATCCGCATAGAGCACCGAAGCCTACTGCCCGCCCGCTCCATGCGTTGTTGGGCGAGCAACGCATCTAACCAGCTTCCCCGCCGATAAGAACCTGAGTGATACGTTCCACGATTTGCCGCCTCGTCTCTTCTCGGAGACACCCGACTTGACGGACGAACAGGGTTTCGTTGGCCGTGAAAAGTTTGGCAGGGCGTGCGTAGCTAGTACGCTGCAGCGATCCCTCCGAAAAATCCGACGCTTCTAGAGCGACGGCCTGCGCATCCGCATACGCATTGCTGGTTATCTGGCAGAGGATGAAATCGCCCCGACCGACGCTGGCTAGGACCACCGCCGGACGCAGCTTAGAACGGCTGAGATCGGAGAACGGGAAAGCGAGAAGTACTACCGATCCTGCTGAAGGTGCGCCCACGCTGCATCCTCCTCGGGACGCGACCAGTCGGTCGCCAAAGCGGGCTCGCTAAGCAAGGCGCCGGAAACCTCTTGGGCGTCGCCCTCCTCGAGGATCGTAACCAGAGCACGTTTTGATCGCTCAAGGCTGAGCGGCTCGAGTAAACGAACAGTTCCGTCTGGCTCAACGAGCGCCTTCAGCGTCCGAGACATAATGCACCTCTCGCCCCGGAAGGTAGCACCATGACCGATCGGGCGCGAGTTAGAGGATCTGGAGCAATTAATCCCGCCCAACGAATGCATGAGCAGCCGGCGCGAGGCGCTCTGTGCGTGTCGAGACCGTTCATGCCGGACTGCTCCATGCGCGGTTAGCCATTGCTAAGCGGCTGATCGCAGGAGGTCCTGAAGCAATGAGATACCCAGACTCCATGCCATTAGAGCCACCGCGACGACGGCTGTACCCGCTGAGATATACACCTGAAGCGCCCATAGGCGCGCACGAAGTAGTGCTTTGTCGGGTGCTATACGTGCTAGCTCTTCGATCGGCCCCGTTCCGGGCTTTGCAGCTCGCTGTAACGCTCCCGCAATCTTATCGACTTGGCGAGCATTCATGTACATCTGCCAAACTTCCCAGAACACGAATACGGAACAGGAGATCAACATCAGGAGCGCGGCTGCGCGGTTAAGCCGGGGACTCATCAGATCCCGGGTAAAAGCCCATATCGCGAAGAACGATGCATAGCCGACAATTGCGACACTGTTTACGTACGCGGTTAGTCGCTCGTATGGCGCAGCCAGCAGCTCGATAAGCTGCCGGCGCTGGCCCTCAGCGTTGACCTGTGGTTGGCCCCTTGCGGGACCTCGTGCCGGCGGGACACGCGACGGCGGCACTCGTGAATCAGTACCCATATTGCACCTCTGTCCGCACGCCTCTGGCCGGGCTAGCGTGCAGGCAGGAATTCCGGCGCGCGACCAACCAGATTCTATTGCAGAGGCCGAACATCGCAGAAGAGATTCTGAGAACGGACCTTGATTTGGCGAGATGCCCCGAGCACCACCGCCTGTGTTTGGCTGTAAACCGCTTGCCCAAGAACGGTATCGATGACGACCGAGTAGATATTCGTCCCCACGCTCTCTACTACTGGCTGCGCTTTGGTACTACCAATGGTCTCGGTCCAATAGGCGGCCACTATACCGCCTCCTGCATGACTGACTCGCGCTGTGAGCCCTCCAAGCTCGATCGTACTGCCTCCGCGCCATGAGACCTCCACGTCGCCCCAACTTTCCGTCGACCATCGGCTTACGGGCGAGTCGACGGTCCGACCGAGCATGTCCAAGCCGGTGCTCCCATCGTACCGATGGGTCGTGCCCTCGTGACAGGACGCGGAAAATGGTCGAGCGTCCGACCGAACACTCGCCGCGGGCTCAGAGGTCGGTTCAGACCGAACGGGCACTGCTGCCAACGCTATGATCGCCGCGGCGATTGCCATCCTCCGTGTCCGTGCGTGGTACATTTTTTTCTCTGCGCAGGCGCTGCTGGCTAATGAATGCATGAGCAGCCGGCGCGAGGCGATACGCTCGTAGCACTAACGTTCATGCCGGCCTGCTCCATGCGCTGTTCGGCCTATGCGGCCAGCCGCATCTTGACGGTCAGGCCAGCCTTCGAGCAAAGACCTACAAGGTAAT
>DASPNR010000018.1 GCA_035626395.1 Candidatus Limnocylindrales bacterium
TGGTGGTGTGGATTCTCAAGCGTGAGGTAAGGGCAATTGGTGGATGCCTTGGCATACACAGGCGATGAAGGACGTGGCACGCTGCGATAAGCTGCGGTGAGGTGTGAGCAACCTTTGACCCGCAGATTTCCGAATGGGGAAACCCATCCTCACTATTTACTCTCGATCGAGCCCAGTCTTCGGACTGGGGTTCTCGCTCGGGGATAAATAGGAAGGATATCACTTTGCTGAATACATAGGCTTAGTGAGGCGAACCCGGGGAACTGAAACATCTCAGTACCCGGAGGAAAAGACATCAACCGAGATTCCGTTAGTAGTGGCGAGCGAACGCGGACCAGGCCAGTGCCTTTTGTTAAACTAGCAGAAGCTTTTGGAAAGAAGCGCCATAGCGGGTGACAGCCCCGTATGCGAAAGTGAGACAAAAGGACTTGAGTAGGGCGGAACACGTGAAATTCTGTCTGAACATCGGGGGACCACCCTCGAAGCCTAAATACTCGTGTATGACCGATAGCGAACAAGTACCGTGAGGGAAAGGTGAAAAGCACCCCGATGAGGGGAGTGAAACAGTACCTGAAACCGGTTGCCTACAAGCAGTGGGAGCTCCCTTGAGGAGTGACCGCGTACCTCTTGCATAATGGGTCAGTGACTTAATGTATCAAGCAAGCTTAAGCCGATAGGTGTAGGCGCAGCGAAAGCGAGTCTGAATAGGGCGATTGAGTTTGATGCATTAGACCCGAAACCCGGCGATCTAGGCATGACCAGAGTGAAGGTGGGGTAACACCCACTGGAGGCTCGAACCGATTAACGTTGAAAAGTTACCGGATGAGTTGTGTTTAGGGGTGAAAGGCCAATCAAGCCGGGAAATAGCTGGTTCTCCGCGAAAACTATTGAGGTAGTGCCTCGGATGTTTTCCTGTGGGGGTAGAGCACTGGATGGGCTAGGGGGCCGCGAGGTCTACCAAACCTAACCAAACTCCGAATACCATCGAGTATAGTCCGGGAGACAGACGGCGGGTGCTAAGGTCCGTCGTCAAAAGGGAAACAGCCCTAACCTACA
>DASPNR010000019.1 GCA_035626395.1 Candidatus Limnocylindrales bacterium
AGATGTCGAGGAGAGTGAGACCGTACTTCACAAACGGACCCCACTCTCCCAGGGTATGCCCCTGTTGCCCATGGGTAGTGCGTGGTGGCACGTGTGGCTACCATGCCTACGCGTGTAAAGGCTGAAGTGCCAGCACATGGCGTCCACGTGAAGAACCATGTTTGGTAACCGTAGGTGGAAGGGCGCCTCGAAAAGTCAAGAATGTACGTGTGTCCCCTTCCCATTGTGCTCGCAGCTGACGCAGAAACACGGAGTAATACCCGCCGAACCGTCACTCCGTCGAGAATAAACCCTTGAAGCTTGGCGCGTTCGCGGCCTACACGTGGGCGGAAATAGCGACCATTTTTGAGCAAATTTCATCTCGAAATTGCGCGAGAAAGCGACCAAATCGCGAGTCAAATCTCGGGCCACCCACGAAATAGCGCCCTACAAAACGACACGCAAACCTAGGAGGATGAGGAGTCCGCCGCATCTGCAACCGCATCGCTGCTGTCGTCACATGCGGCAGCGGCGGCGGCGCCGCCGCCGTCTTCAACGTCCATGTCGTCGACGTCGGCGCGCGATCCGTCGCTCGCTTCATGCGCGCTGCCAGTGTCGCTGACGACGACGCTCAGACCCGCCGCTGCCGATCCCGCAGGACCAGCGCCGTCGCTTGACTCCTCGTGGCTGACGGGCGACGCATCGCTCTCCTCGCTGTCGTCGCTGACACGCCCCCGCCACATGTCGTTGTAGCGCGTCGTCAAGCTCGCCGTCATGCTGTCGGCGAGCAGGCGCCCCTGGCGCGCAGCCAGCATCGCCCCCAGCATGCTGAAGACGCGCTCGGCAGCAGCCGAAGAGGGCTGCAGGAGGGCAATGCGCACGAACGCTTCACACCAGGTAGGTAGGTCCTCCCGGTGGCGCCGCCAGAAGATGAGCAGGTCGGCCGCCTTGTCCGTCGTGACGGCGTCGCAAGCGGCGAGATAACCAGGGAGCTCGGTCTTGAGGCGGACGACGAAGGCGTCGTCTGCACCGGGGACGGCGGTGCGGAGAGCGGCGACGTCGTCGGCGGCGTCGCCGCCCCTCTCCGCCGCGTACACGGGGCGGAAGATGCGCAGCTTCTTGAACAGCAGCACCGTGGCGGCGTAGCGCTTGCTGTTGACGTTGAAGATCACCGTGTTGAAGTAGTCCAGCGCTGGCAGCACGCACTTCTTGCCGTGCGCAATGAGACCGCTCGCCATCGCTGCATTACCCTAGGGAAAACGGTCATCCGTATGGTAGCGGCAGACAAACCTGCGCCAGAAGGTTCGCGGCCGCCGTCAGCAGAGGATGCATCTTGTGCTCCAGCAGCAGCTTCGAATGCTCGTGCAGCCGCAGCAGGCGGTCGTAGGCGAACGGCCCGACGCACGTGTCCGCCTCAAGGTAGTACGTAACAGCCTTGAACTGGACGAAGGCGTCCAGCGCGACGGCGAGCTCGACACGGAGGTAGGCGCGCCGCGTGCTGTCGGTCATGAAGGCGCGAAGGCGCGGCACCGTGCGCTCGCACACGTTCTGCACGTGCACCGACGCTGGCTAGCAACGCTACGTAACACGCACCGCCATGCGCGCGTCGGCGAGCAGCGTGTCGATCTTGTCAAAGTTTTCGTGCAACTGGCTCATGCAGTCCAGCTTGCTCCACCAACGCGTCTTGCTCTGCACGGCGGCACGTTGGAGTGAATGCCCACGTGTGTCACGCATTTGCGCACACCTGACGCTTGACGAAGACGCCGATGAGGTCGCGCCAAAGCATGCGCGCCTTCGGCGACGTCACCATAACGTGATTGAAGTCGGAGAAGAAGTCGTCAAGAACGCCGTAGACGGCCTTCTTGCCGACGTTATCGCACGCGTGAGACAAGCAGTCGATGCTCGCGGAGGCGGTGTACAGCGGTTTCAAGACGTTGTAGGCGGCGCCGTTGACGTTCGCGGCGTCGTGGATGAAGGCGGCCACGCGTCCAGGCTCGAGACGCAGGACGAGGGAGAGCGTCTCCGACAGCACGCGCGCCAGGTCGTCCTGATCGACTGACTTTGCCAGCAGCCGAAGGTTGACGATGCGCTGCTGTACCCGAAGTGACAGCGCGTCGATGAAGCGGAGGATGATGACGTAGGCCTCCGCGGAGACGCAGGACCCGTCGAAGATGATGGACACGAAGCCGCCGGACACATCCGCCGTCACTTTGCGCCACTCGTTCTGAAGGATGTCGGGGATCAGAGCAGCAAGATGGGAACGGTCCGTCAGACGCTCACCGCCCTCCTCCAGCAGCTCCCGCACGGCGCCGCGCACTTTGTTCAGCGCAATGCCCGCGGAGATGAATGTCTTGACGACACGGAAACGGAAGATGGTGCGGCGACGCTTGCGCTCCGTCATGGCCTTGTGGTGCGAAAGCGCGTCGGCGATCTCAGCCTCGCGCGGCGCCTTTGCCGCCAATTTCTCCTTCGCTGCGATGTGCTTGCCGCTGTTGATGTGCACCGTCATGGAACAACTCGTCATGTTGACCTGCGAGGTGTGAGGTGTCGCACGAGACGCCACGCGCACGCCCGCACCAGCTCGCGACACGCCAGGCAGTACAGGCGATTCTTGTCCTCCGCCTTGAATGGTTCCTTCGGATATTTGCGCACACGCTGGTGCGCCGTAATCGTCTTTGGCTGTGCAGCCTCCTTCCGCCCCGGTCCTCGCTTTTTGCCGGCTTTCTTCTCCTTCTCTTTCTCCTTCGCCTTCTTTCCCTTCGCCTTGCTCTTCCCGCGTTTCTCCTTCTTCGCTTTCTCCTTCTTCGCGGCGGCTGGCTCTTTCCCGGCGCGGACACCGTTGACATCTTGCTTCGCGGCGCGCGGCCGCTCCAGATCGGATGCCTTGGGAAAGTGCTGCAGCAACGACCCTTTCTTTCCCTTCAGAGAACCGAGGCCCATCGACGTCGGCGCGCTGTCAGCCATGCCAGGGGTTCTCGGCGGCCCGGCGTCGAACACAACTCGACGTAATAAGTTACAAGAGGGCGCGTCAGTGAGAAGGGAACTCGGCCGTAAAGTCAGCAGGTTGCCGTAAATCTCGCCGTTGCAGCAAATCGCGCCAGGAGGGGTCAAATCTCATTTATAGCGCGCGCTATAACCGCCCACGTGTATGGAAGGGTTTATTGCTTCGCATGATGGCCGGCCGTTGCTGCGCATGGGCAGGTAAAGCGGTGCGTGATCGAGGCTTTTGAGACGCTTGTGCGGCGCTGTGGCACGTGCCGGCAATATGTGGATGACGATGACGTCAGACGGGTTTATTGAAGGGATTATTGAACGATATTTAACACGAGGAAAAACATAAAACG
>DASPNR010000020.1 GCA_035626395.1 Candidatus Limnocylindrales bacterium
TTGATCATCGCGATCTCTGCGGCGGCCTCTTTGTTGCCGACCGTGTCCATCATATACGCGGCCTTGAGCGTCAGGAGTCGCGCCTGCTCGATCTCGATTCTAGACTCTGCGATGTCATGACGAATCGTGCCCTGCTCGGCGAGCGGCTTGCCGAAGGCGACGCGCGTGCGCACGCGCCTGCACATCGCTTCGAGCGAGCGTTCCGCCAGACCGATCAATCTCATGCAGTGATGGATTCTGCCCGGCCCGAGTCGTCCCTGCGCGATCTCGAAGCCGCGCCCTTCGCCGAGCAGGATGTTCGACGCGGGCACGCGCACGTCCTTGAATTCGACCTCGGCGTGCCCGTGCGGCGCATCGTCATAGCCGAACACCGTCAGCATGCGCTTGATCGTGATGCCCGGCGTGTCCAGCGGCACCAGGATCATCGACTGCTGCTGGTGCCTGGCCGCGTCCGGATCGGTCTTGCCCATGAAGATCGCGATCTTGCAGCGGGGGTCTCCCGCGCCCGACGTCCACCATTTGGTCCCGTTGATGACGTACTCATCGCCGCTGCGCACGATACTGGACTGGATGTTGGTCGCATCGGACGAGGCCACGGCAGGCTCGGTCATGGCAAAGGCGGAGCGGATTTCCCCGGCCAGCAGCGGCTCGAGCCACTGCTTCTTCTGCTCCGCATTGCCGTAGCGTACGAGCACTTCCATGTTGCCGGTATCCGGCGCCGAGCAGTTGAAGATCTCGGAGGCGAACGGCGACCGGCCCATGATCTCGCACAGCGGCGCGTATTCGAGGTTGGTCAGGCCGGCGCCGTACTCGCTCTCGGGCAGGAAGAGGTTCCACAGACCGGCCGCCTTGGCCTTGGGCTTGAGCTCCTCCACGAGCGGAACGGGCTTCCAGCGGGTCTGGCCGGCGTCGACCTGCTCGGCCATCGCGGCTTCGTTCGGATAGACGTGCTCGTCCATGAACGCGGTCAAGCGGGCCATGAGGTCCTTGGTCTTGGCGGAGTACTCGAAATTCATGGCGGCGATTCTCCTAATCTGTCGGTCTGAGCACGGCGTGCGCGCGGCTTAGGCGGACCGCTCGCGGTCGCCGCGCGGGAGGCCGGAAAGCGCGGCAGTCTCGCAAGGCAACGCGATCATCACAAGCGGGCGCCGGGCTTCTAAAGAAGGGAAGGGACGGCTAGACTGTGGGCGGAATGGACGATCGCCAGATCTCGATGGGCCTTCTGATCCTGCGCCTCGGCGCGGGCGGCATGCTGATCTACGGGCGCGCGTGGGAGCGGGTCATCATGATCCGCGATACGTCGATCGCGTTTCCCGATCCGCTCGGCATCAGCCCGGAGCTGAGCTGGGCGGTGACGATCTTCGCCGAGTTCTTCTGCTCCATCTTCGTGATGCTGGGCATCGTGACGCGCCTGACGGCGGCGGCGCCGTTCCTGGCCATGCTCCTGTCGGCGCTGGTGCTGCCGTCGGGGACGGCGTGGTCGCTGCGTGAAGTCTCCTTCCTGTACGCGCTCCCGTTCTTCGTGCTGACGTTCACCGGCGCAGGCGACTATTCCTTCGATGCACGCATCGTGTCGCATCGCCCCGGCTACGAGGTCTGAGCAGAGCCCTACCGGCCAAGCTCTCGGGTTTTTCGTGGATCAACGCAGCGTCTTCACCGGCATCGGACTGGTTTCGGCCGCCATCTTCGGTTTTCTCGTCTGGATCATCTACTTGCGTGCGCCAGCCGGCGCCGCCGGCGTGGACGTCTCCCACCTGCCGGCGCTCAATGCAGCCTTCAACTCGATGAGCGCGCTGTGCCTGCTTGCCGGGTACGCCGCTGCGCGCAGGCGCGCGTTCGATCTGCACGCGCTGGCGATGCTGCTGGCTCTCGGATTTTCCGGGCTCTTCCTTGCCAGCTACGTCGTCTATCACTGGCATCACGGCGACACGCGCTTCACGGGGCAGGGGCTGGTGCGGCCGGTGTACTTCTTCATCCTCGTGTCGCACATACTCCTGACCATGGCGGCGCTTCCGATGATCCTCACCACCGTCTACTACGCCGCAGGTCGCAGGTTCGTGCAGCATCGGCGGCTGGCGCGCTGGACTCTACCCATCTGGCTGTACGTGTCGGTTACCGGCGTTCTCATCTTCGTCTTCTTGCGGGTCTGGTCGTGAGCGAACACGGCCGCCGCTGGCGCCGCCGCACCCTCGACGGCGCGGTCGGCGCGTGGCTCATCGCAATCTTCCTGCCGCTCGCCCTGGCGGAGGCAGCCGAGCGCAAGGTGACGAGCCTCGAAGATCGCGGGCCCGGCAGCCTCCGCCAGGCCATCGACCGTTCCTCGCCGGGCGACGTCATTCGCTTCGATGTTGCCGGTGTCATCAAGCTGACCGGCGGCGAGCTGCTGCTGCAGCATTCGCTGACGATCGAGGGGCCGGGCGCTGCCGCGCTGGCGATTTCCGGCGCCGGCACCAGCCGCGTCTTCAACCTCCCCGTCCACGATCCGGCGCCGAAGGTGAGAATCTCGGGTTTGACCATTCGCGACGGGCGCAGCAGCGATCGCGCCGGCGGCGTGGCCAACACGGCGGATCTCGAGCTCGATTCGTGCGCGGTGCTCGCCAACACCGGCGACCTCGCCGGCGGCATCTACAACAGCGGTCGGCTCGTGCTGCGCAACACGACCGTGGCAGACAACCGCGGCTCGCTCGCCGGCGGCGTCTACAACACAGGGCGCGCCACGTTGATCAACTGCACGATCAGCGGAAACCATGGCGAGCTCTCCGGCGGCGGTCTCTACAACGCCACCGATCCCACCGGCACCTCCGGCACGCGCGCGCGGCTGGAACTTACCAGCTGCACCGTCGCCGACAATCGCGTGGGAGCCGACGGCGCAGGCATCTTCAATCTGGGCGGCGACGTGACCCTGGCCAACACACTGGTCGGTGAGAACAAGAAGGGCGGCAACTGCATCGGGCCGGTCTCCTCGCAGGGGCACAACCTCGACGACGACGGCTCCTGCCGTCTCGACGCGCCCGGCGACATTCGCAGCGGCACCCCGCTGACGCTCGGACGCCTGCAGATCAACGGCGGCCCAACGCCCACGCATGCGATCGTCCCTGGAAGCCCCGCCATCGACGCCGGCAACTCCGCCTCGTGCCCGCCCACCGACCAGCGCGGCCTGTCGCGCAATGTCGATGGTGACCGCGACGGCACGCCCCAGTGCGACATCGGCGCCTTCGAGGCGCTGCTGTCGTGGTGCGGCAACGGCGAGGTGCAGCCGGGCGAGGATTGCGACGACGGCAACACCACGCCCGGCGACGGCTGCGACGGTGCATGTCTGGCCGAAGCCTGCGGCAACGGCCGCGTGCAGTCGGGCGAGGAATGCGACGACGGCAACGCCGCCGGCGGCGACGGCTGCGACCCGAACTGCCAGAACGAGACGTGCGGCAACGGCATCGTCCAGGCAGCGGAAGAGTGCGACGACTCGAATGCCGTCGGCGGCGATGGCTGCGACGCCGCGTGCAAGCGCGAGCCGTGCGGCGATGAGCAGGTTGGCGCGGGCGAGCAGTGCGACGACGGCAACCGAGTCGAAGGCGACGGCTGCGACTCTCGCTGCCGGCTGGAGGTGTGCGGAAACGCGATCCTGCAGCTCGGCGAGGAATGCGACGACGGCAACGGCCGGGCAGGCGACGGCTGCGACGCGGCCTGCGTGCAGGAGCGCTGTGGCAACCGCTCGGTGCAGAGCGGGGAGCAGTGCGACGACGGCAACACCGCGGCCGGCGACGGGTGCGACGCCAGCTGCCGCAAGGAGATCTGCGGCAACGCCGTCGTTCAGGCGGGCGAGCAGTGCGACGACGGCAACCTGGCCGGGTCCGACGGCTGCGATCCTGCCTGTCGCACCGAGATCTGCGGCAACGCCATCGTCCAGGGCAAGGAGGACTGCGACGACGGCAACACCGCCGCCGGCGACGGCTGCGACGGCTCCTGCCGCGACGAGGTGTGCGGCAACGGCATCGTGCAGGCGGGCGAGCAGTGCGACGATGGCAACAGGGTCGCTTCCGACGGCTGCGACGGCCAGTGCCGCAAGGAGGAATGCGGCAATGGCATCGTGCAGGCCGGCGAAGGCTGCGACGACGGCAACAAGACCGCCGGCGATGGCTGCGACCCGGGCTGCGCCAAGGAGGAATGCGGCAACGGCATCGTGCAGGCCGGTGAGGAGTGCGACGACAACAATTACGTCGGCGCCGACGGCTGCGACCCGAGCTGCCACAAGGAGCTTTGCGGCAACGGCATCGTGCAGGCCGGCGAGGAATGCGACGACGGTAACACCAGGGCCCGCGACGGCTGCAACGACAGGTGCGGGCTCGAAGCCTGCGGCAACGCTCGTGTCGATGGCACGGAGGAATGCGACGACGGCGATACCGCCGACGGCGACGGCTGCAGCGCGGCGTGCAAGAACGAGCGCTGCGGCGATGGCACCGTCAATGACTCGGGCGCCGAGGAGTGCGACGACGGCAACATCGCGTCGGGTGACGGCTGCTCCTCCGAGTGCAGGAAGGAGCGCTGCGGCGACGGATCCGTTGCCAGCCCGGCCGAGGAGTGCGACGACGGCAACGTCGCCGCCGGCGACGGCTGCACCGGCCAGTGCACGCGCGAGCGCTGCGGCGACGGCACGGTCAACAACGCCGGCACGGAGGAGTGCGACGACGGCAACGCCGCTGCCGGCGACGGCTGCACCGGCCAGTGCACGCGCGAGCGCTGCGGCGACGGCACGGTCAACAACGCCGGCACGGAGGAGTGCGACGACG
>DASPNR010000021.1 GCA_035626395.1 Candidatus Limnocylindrales bacterium
ACGAATGCGTGCACCATCGCGGAGTGCGGCGACGGCATCGTCCAGGCGGGCGTCGACGAGTGCGACGACGGCAACACGAACGACAACGACGCTTGCACGAACGCGTGCACGATCGCCGAGTGCGGCGACGGCATCGTTCAGGCCGGCGTCGACGAGTGCGACGACGGCAACACCGTGAACACGGACGCCTGCACGAATGCGTGCACGATCGCCGAGTGCGGCGACGGCATCGTCCAGGCCGGCGTCGACGAGTGCGATGACGGCAACACCGTCGACACGGACGCCTGCACGAACGCATGCACGATCGCGGAGTGCGGCGACGGCATCGTCCAGGCCGGCGTCGACGAGTGCGACGACGGCAACACCGTGAACACCGACGCCTGCACGAACGCGTGCACGATCGCCGAGTGCGGTGACGGCATCACGCAGGCCGGTGTCGAGGCCTGCGACGACGGCAACACCGTGAACACGGACGCCTGCACGAACGCGTGCACCATCGCAGATTGCGGCGACGGCATCACCGGCCCGGGCGAGGAGTGCGACGACGGCAACACCGTCAACACGGACGCCTGCACGAATGCGTGCACGATCGCCGAGTGCGGGGACGGCATCGTCCAGGCCGGCGTCGACGAGTGCGACGACGGCAACACCGTGAACACGGACGCCTGCACGAATGCGTGCACGATCGCCGAGTGCGGCGACGGCATCACGCAGGCCGGCGTCGAGGAGTGCGATGATGCCAACACCGTCAACACCGATGCCTGCCTGAACAGCTGCGATATCGCCGAGTGCGGCGACGGCGTGGTGCAGGCCGGCGTCGACGAGTGCGACGACGGCAACACCGTCAACACCGACGCCTGCCTGAACAACTGCGACATCGCCGAGTGCGGCGACGGCGTGGTGCAGACCGGCGTCGACGAGTGCGACGACGGCAACACCGTCGATACCGATGCCTGCACGAATGCGTGCACGATCGCCGATTGCGGCGACGGTATCGTGCGCGCCGGCTTCGAGGAGTGCGACGACGGCAACACCGTCAACACCGACGCATGCCTGAACAACTGCAACATCGCCGAGTGCGGCGACGGCGTGGTGCAGGCCGGCGTCGACGAGTGCGATGACGGCAACACCAACAATAACGACGCCTGCCTGAACAATTGCGACGTCGCCGAGTGCGGCGACGGCGTGGTGCAGACCGGCGTCGACGAGTGCGACGACGGCAACACCGTCAACACCGATGCCTGCCTGAACAACTGCAACGTCGCCGAGTGCGGCGACGGCGTGGTGCAGACGGGTGTCGACGAGTGCGACGACGGCAACACCGTGAACACGGACGCCTGCACGAACGTGTGCACGATCGCCGAGTGCGGCGACGGCGTGGTGCAGGCGGGCGTCGACGAGTGCGACGACGGCAACACCGTGAACACGGACGCATGCACGAACGCGTGCACGATCGCCGAGTGCGGCGACGGCGTGGTGCAGACGGGTGTCGACGAGTGCGACGACGGCAACACCGTCAACACGGACGCCTGCACGAACGCGTGTGCCATCGCGGAGTGCGGCGACGGCATCACGCAGGCCGGCGTCGAGGAATGCGACGACGGCAACAACGACAACAACGACGCGTGCCTGAACAACTGCGACATCGCCGAATGCGGCGACGGCGTGGTGCGCACGGGCGTCGAAGAGTGCGACGACGGCAACACGTCGAACAGTGATGCCTGCCTGACCACCTGCGAGACGGCCGAGTGCGGCGACGGCTTCATCCAGACCGGCGTCGAGGAGTGCGATGACGCCGACACCGATAACACCGACTTCTGCCTGAACACCTGTCAGGTGGCCGAGTGCGGTGACGGGTTCGTGCGCGCCGGCATCGAGGAGTGCGACGATGCCAACTCGGTGAACACCGACGCGTGCCTGAACAGCTGCGACATCGCCGAGTGCGGCGACGGCGTGGTGCAGACGGGCGTGGACGAATGCGACGACGGCAACACCGTCAACACCGATGCGTGCACGAATGCGTGCACGACCGCCGAATGCGGTGACGGCATCGTCCAGGCGGGCGTCGACGAGTGCGACGACGGCAACACCGTCAACACCGATGCCTGCACGAATGCCTGCACGATTGCCGAATGCGGCGACGGCGTGGTGCAGGCCGGCGTCGACGAGTGCGACGACGGCAACACGAACGACAACGACGCTTGCACGAACGCGTGCACGATCGCCGAGTGCGGCGACGGCGTCGTCCGCACCGGCGTCGAGCAGTGCGACGACGGCGATACCGCCTCCGGCGACGGCTGCAGCGCCACGTGCGTCATCGAGTTCTGCGGCGACGGCGTCGTCAACAACACCGCCGAGACCTGCGACGACGGCAACACCGCCAACGGCGATTGCTGCAACAGCAACTGCCTCTTCGACGCAGCGGGTACGACCTGCACGGGCAACGGCGTCGGCGATGAGGAGTGCAACAGCAACACCTGCAACGGTGCCGGCAGCTGCATCAGCAATCCGGACAACAACGGCGGCGTCTGCACGCCGGACTCGGACGCGGACATCTGCGTAAAGGCCTACGCATGCGATGCCGGCCTTTGCGAGCCGGATGAGCAGTTCATCACCGGCGACGCGTGCGACTGGCTCGTGGTGTCGGGCGTCTCCGGAGACAGCAGGGCGCGGGTCGTCGACCACTCGAACAACACGGGCGACATCTGCGTGGACAACGCGGACATCGGCACCAGCGTGACGATCAACGGCAACGTGGTCAGCACGAGCCCGGTGAACGATGACCTCGTCTTCTTCGCCGACTCGTCGGTGACGCTGGATATCGTGACCAACGACGCCAGCGTGAAGGGCGCCAACGGTACGTCTCTGCCTGGCCTTCCTCCGGGCACCAGCTCCGTGCCGGCCGGTACGGTCGTGGCGAAGTCCAACGGCGGCGTCTACGACACCACCGGCAACCACGAGCTGGTCAACGAGTGTCTGATGGCGCAGGCGGACATCCTCACTGCTTCGGCCGCGATTCTGGCTCTGCCGTCGACGCAGAACATTGGCGTCGTCGATCTGAACTCGGGCTCCACCTACAACATCAACCCGACAGTTGTTGGTGGACTGAACGTGATCGACGCGACCCGCGTCGTTGCTGGCAACGATGTCACGTTCAACATCAGCGGAGGCGGAAGCGCGGACACGGTCATCATTCTGCGTATCGCGAATCAGTTGAACACGGACCTGAGGACGACGTTCAACCTGACCAACGGTCTGACTGCCAACAACCTGCTGATCTACGCGAACGGCGGACGTTGTGAGATCGGCGACCATGGCGAAGGTGCCGGTACCATCTTGTGTCCGAATGCGACGGTGATCCTGAAGCAATACACTGTGTGGCAGGGACAGGCGTTGGGCGACACGAAGAAGGTGCAGGTCGGTGATACCGTGACCTTCACCTACGAGCCGTTCACCGGCTACTGATCCGCATCCCTGAACGCTCGGCCCTGCGGCGAGCCCGAAACCAGCGAGGCCGACTCCGAAAGGAGCCGGCCTCGCTGCGTTGAAGCGGGGACGAAGAACCTAGGCCCGGAGATCGAACCGGCGGTGAAGCGGCGCGCAAGGGACCGGCGCCGCAGCCAGACGTCACACGGGAATGAGCCGGGCACCCAACGGGGCGAACGCCTCCAGCGTTGCCGCGAACTTTGGCGGTACCGCGGTCTCGAGTCCCTGCGGTCCCTGCTCAGCGGCCGCTTGGAGCAGGAGCCGCACGTGGAGCGGGCAGCCCTCCCATCGCACCAGCAGCTGGCCGGCGCTTTCCTCGACGACCTCCGCACCGAGCAACTCCACCCACTGCGCCCGCGAACGACCGAGATCATGCGTGACCATTCGCACGCCGAGCAGCGACAGCGCCGGCGTTGCGGGCGCGGGCACCACAGGCGCGAACTCGTGCCAGCTGTCCTCGCTGCTCAGCTCCGGATGGTTCTCGGCAAACTGAACGACGATGCCCTGCGCCTGCTTGGGATGGAGAAAGCATTCCTTCCAGCTCGGATAGGCGTCGTTGAAGCCGACGACCGTGTAGCCTGCGGCCTCGGCGCGTGCCCGTGCCGCGTAGATGTCGGGAACCTTGAACGTGACGTGGTGGATGCCGGGCCCGCGCATATCGAGGAACCGATGCAGGAAGCCACCTTCGGCGCCGGCCGGCTCGATGATCTCGAGGAGCGCACCGTTGGCGAAGGACCACTGCCGGCCGTTGAAGTCCGGATTGGGGCCGCCGCGATACGGTCTCGCGCCGAGCACGCCTTCGAGGTAGGGCGCGACTTCCGCGATCCGGCGCACGCCGCAGGCGACGTGATCGAGCTTGTAGCCGGGCTCGGCCATGACGTGTCTCCTCCTTTCGTCCGAGCGGGGCCGGCCCCGCCTCACCAGGGCCAGGACCGGATTCCTCTGCGCCCATGCCCTTTGTATACACGGCCAATGAAGTACGGACTGTTCGGCATCAACTTCGGCGCCTGCGCCGATCCGGAAACCGCCGCTGCCGTCTCGCGTGCGGCCGAAACTGCCGGCTTCGAGTCGCTGTGGACCGGCGAGCACGTGGTGCTTCCCGATCCGCAGGTGCCGCCGTCGCCCGTTCCCGCTCAGGTGCCCTTCCTCGATCCGGCGGTGGCGCTGGCGACCGTCTCCCAGCACACGCGCCGCGTGCTGCTCGGCACCGGCATCATCATCCTGCCTCAGCGCAACCCGCTGGTGCTGGCCAAGGAGCTGGCCAGCGTCGACGTCGTCAGCGGCGGCCGCCTGATCTTCGGGGTCGGAATCGGATACCTCGAGCCCGAGTTTCGCGCGCTCGGCATTCCCTTCGAGGACAAGGGCGCCCGAACCGTCGACTATCTGCGCGCCATGCAGGCGGTATGGACGATGGACCAGCCGTCCTACGAGGGGCGCTTCGCCAGCTTCTCGGGCATCAACGCCTATCCGCGGCCCGTGCAGCGCCCTCATCCACCGATCGTCTTCGGCGGCCACACACCGGCCGCGTTCCGACGCGCCGTCGAGCTGGCGCAGGGCTGGTACGGCTTCGCGATGGACGTGGAGGCGGCGCGAAAGGCGATCGAGGGCATTTCCGTCGAGGAGCGCCGCCGCGAGCGCGACCGCGGGCTGAGCCGCCTGGAGATCAGCATCACTCCGCCGGCCGGCCTGCCCGACCCGGCAACGGCCCGCGCCTACGCCGACCTCGGCGTCGATCGCCTCATCCTGCTGCCGGCGGCGGCAACGCGCGAGGACATGCTCGAATACGTGGCGCGCGCTGCAGAGACTCTCATCGACAAGATCTGAGCGGGACGCGCGCGGGTGCTGTTTACCTCGCTCCAGTTCCTGCTGTTCCTGCCGGCGGCGGCGGCCGTGCTGTTCGCGCTGCCGGCAGCGTACCGCAACCCGTATCTGCTGCTGGTCAGCTACGGCTTCTACGCGGCGTGGAATCCTGCCTATGTCCTGCTGCTGGCGCTGGTCACGGCGATCTCCTACGGCAGCGGCATCGCCATCGAGCGCGCGGCCTCGCCTGCGGCCAGGAAGGCCTGGGTGAGCGTGAGCGCGCTCGCGATCCTGGGCGCGCTGTTCGTCTTCAAGTACTTCAACCTGTTCGCGCAAAGCGGCCAGGCGCTTCTGGCGGCCGTCGGCATCCATGCCGAGGTGCCCGAGCTGCGGCTGCTGCTGCCGGTGGGCATCTCGTTCTACACGTTCCAGTCGCTCGGCTACACGGTTGACGTCTACCGCGGCGCGCGGCCGGCCGAGCGGGATCTGCTGCGCTACGCGCTGTTCGTCTCGTTCTTCCCGCAGATCCTGTCGGGCCCCATCAACCGCTCCACGCAGCTGCTGCCGCAGTTCGTGCGCGCGCCGTACTTCGATTCCGAGCGCATCGTCGCGGGCATGCAGCTGATGGCGTGGGGCTTCTTCAAGAAGCTCGTCATCGCCGACCGGCTCGGCGTCTACGTCGACCAGGTCTACGACGACCCCACGGGCGTCGGCGGTCTTCCGATCTTCATCGCCACCGTTCTCTACGCGTTCCAGGTCTACTGCGACTTCTCCGGGTACACCGACATCGCCATCGGCACGGCGCAGGTGCTGGGTTACGAGATGATGCTGAACTTCCGCCAGCCTTACCTGGCAGCCAGCACACAGGAGTTCTGGCGGCGCTGGCACATCTCGCTGTCCACCTGGTTTCGTGACTACGTCTACATCTCGCTCGGCGGCAACCGCGTCTCGCCGGTGCGCCGCTACGTCAATCTTTTCATCGTTTTCGTGCTGAGCGGCCTTTGGCACGGCGCCAGCTGGACCTTCGTCATCTGGGGCGCGCTGCACGGGCTCTACCTGGTGATCGGCACCGCCACGCGGCAGGTGCGCGAGCGCTGGGCGCAGCGCAACGGCCTGACGCGCATGCCGCGCCTTCATTACCTGCTGCAGCTGCTGGTGACGTTCGTGCTCGTGGACTTCGCCTGGATCTTCTTTCGTGCGGCGACATTCGACGATGCGATCTACATCATCACCCACATGTTCCGCGGGTGGGACCTTTCGGCCGGCGTTACGCTCGGCCTGGGCACCTACGAGATGACCCTGGTGCTGATGGCGCTGGCCATCCTGTTGGTCGTCGACTGGCTGCAGAGCCGTATGCCATTGCGTGCGAACATAGCCGAGCTGCCGGTGTGGGCGCGTTGGTCGCTCTACTACGGCGTGGTCATGTGCGTCCTGCTGCTGGGCAAGACGGGCGGCGGCAAGTTCATCTACTTCCAGTTCTGAGGCGTGGCGGCGAGATGGAACCTGAGCGATTCCGTTCCATGAGGCTGGCCGAGCTCCGGTCCTTCCTGCTGCGCGTGGCCGTGATGATGGCGCTCGTGGTCGCTGGGTATCTTGCCATCCTGGTGGCCCCGACGGCCAAGAACAGCTACCTGTCGGCCGTCATCGACAAGCAGGCGCGGCTGGCGAGCCTCGGCTCGCCCAAGCTCGTGTTCGTCGGCGGTTCCAATCTCTCCTTCGCGCTCGACAGCGCGCGCATCGAGCGCGAGCTCGGCATGCCGGTGGTCAACATGGGCCTGGGCATCTATGCGGGGCTGCGCTTCATGCTGTACTCGGTGCTGCCCCGCCTGGGAGAAGGCGACGTGGTGGTGGTGTCGCCCGAGTACCAGCTCTTTCGCGGCCTCTACAACGGCGAGGAGGAGCTTCTCGAAGCGCTCGAGGCGTTTCCACAGGGAATCTCGACGATCGGCTCGGTCGGGCAATGGCTCGGCGTGGTGCGCGCGCTGCCGACCTACATCAAGAACAAGGCCAACCGGATGCTGGCGCAGCTCGTGCAGGACCCGGATCCGAAGTGCGTGTACTGCCGGCGTGCGTTCAATCCGTACGGCGATCTGATGGCGCACGCGGGCCTGCCCGCTACCGACGTGGCGGCGATGCCGATGTTCCGCAGCAAGAGCGAGCAGGGCCCGGTCGACATGGAGGCGGTGGCCGGTCTGCGCGAGTTCGTGCAGAAGGCGTCGCAGCGCGGCGCGCGCGTCGTGATCCTGTTCCCGGCGGTGCCGGACGCGCACCTGGAGAAGAACCTGGACGTGATGGAGAAGGTGCATCAGGCCATCCGCGACAATGTCGCGGCGCCCGTTCTTGCCACGCCGAGCGAGAGCACCATGCCCGTCGACCTGTTCTGGGACTGGGTCTACCACCTCAAGATCGAAGGCCGCGAGCGCCGCACCGGCTTCATCATCGAGCGGCTGAGGCCGGTGATTGCCGGTGCCGCGCCGCGCTGAGCTTGCGCTGCGCAACGACGCAGCCGATCACGCGGTCGGTCTTTTCGCCGAGAGGGCGTCGAGCAGCGAGAGCTCCGCATCGGTGAAGCCGGCGCGCCGTCGAAGGTCGCGCGACATCGGCGCCTTGACGCTGCCGCGGAAGTGCGTGCGCAGAGCCTCCGCGAAGGCGGTTACGGGATCGAGACCGCGCTGCTCGCACAGGTAGTGGAACCAGCGCGAGCCGATCCGGACGTGTCCGACCTCGTCGCGCAAAATGACCTCGAGGACGGCCGCCGTCTTCTCGTCGCCGAACCTGCGCAGCCTGGCGATCAGCGCCGGCGTCACATCCAGCCCGCGCGCTTCGAGCACGCGAGGCACCAGCGCCATGCGCGACAGGACGTCACCGGCGGTGGCCTCGGCCATCGACCACAGTCCGGCGTGCGCCTCGAAGTCTCCGTATTCGTGACCGAGCTCGCGCAGGCGTTCGCGTAGCATCGAGAAGTGCAGCGCCTCCTCGGCCGCCACGCCCGTCCAGTCCGAGTAGTAGTCGAGCGGCATGCCGCCGAAGCGCCACACCGCGTCCCACGCGAGATTGATGGCGTTCCACTCGATGTGCGCGATGGCATGAACGAATGCCGCCATGCCGCGCGGACTGCCCATGCTGCGTCTGGGCACATCGGCCGCATGCGTCAGGACCAGGCGGACCGGCAGGCCGGCGATCGGCTGACTCGGGTGTTCGCAAGCGTGTGCGGCCGGCAATGCGCCGGCCGGCGGCGCTGGCAGTGTGCCGGCACGCCAGGCCTCGGCGATATCGCGGCTTCGCGTCACCTTGGCCTCGATGTCTCTCTCTTCGAGACAGTCGCGCGCGGCCCGTTGCAGTGCCGCAAGCGCAGTCGCATGGGGAATTGAACGCATCGTCAGACGAAATGTTGCACCGACGCACTGGAAAATCATGCGTTTGCGTCTTGACCATCCGTTCTCGTCCAGCATAATCGCACCGTCGACGCCGCTTTCTGGCCACTGGGGGAAAGCAGCGGCGCTCGGCACGTTCGGCGGGGTTGCCCTTCCGGTTCTGGGGGGAGAATGCATTCATTCCGGTTCTTCGCGCTTGCGGCGGCGACGCTCGTGCTGCCGCTGTCGGCCGGCACGTCGCATGCGGTCAACGTCTTCGGCGGCGGCAGCCGCCTTTCGGATTGTGCCGTCGCGTTCGAGGTGCCGGGCGCCAACAAGCCCGCGCCGCCCAAGGCGCCGAAGATGGTCGATTGCGTCGACGGCGATGTCTCCTGCGACGGCGACGGACAGCGCAACGGCGAGTGCCTGTTCCCGCTGCAGCTGTGCATCAACTCCGGTGAGCTCTCCGGCTGCAACCCCGAGACCGTCGAATCCATCACCGTCGATCACGCCATCGACGACGGCAGCGACCCTCGCTTCGACACCGACTTCCAGGCCCTGCAGCTTCGCGTGAACCTGCTCGGGCTTCCCAGCGACTCCGAGTCCTGCACGACCGCCAGCAGCATCACGGTGCGCCTGCGCGGCCCCGACTCGAGCAGCGCGATGAAGAAGAACAAGAAGACGCTCTCGCTGCAGAGCGACGTGACGCTCGCGGCCGGCAGCACCATCGACAACGACAAGATCAAGTTCTCGTGCCGTCCCGAAGGCGACGGCATCTACCTGCCCGTCGATCTGTACGAGGGAACGTTCGACCGCATTCGCGATCAGGTCTTCGCGCAGACCTGCGCGGTCTCGGGCTGCCACGACTCCGAGAGCAGCGCAGGCGACCTGATCCTGCTGCCGGGCGCCGCCTACGGAAATCTCGTGAACGCGGCGCCGGCCAACAACGCTGCTGCCACCGACGGTCTCCTGCGCGTCACCCCGGGCGACCCGGAGGCAAGCCTTCTTTTTCACAAGCTCTCGCCGGGCCTGAACCCGGCCTACGGCAGCCCGATGCCTCTGGAAGGAAGCGACCTGGACCCGGCTCTGGTCGAGATCATCCGCCTCTGGATCATCGGCGACGGAACTCTCGGTCCGGCTCCCGAAACGGGATGGGTCGAGGGAACGGATCAGTAAAGGAGACCGCAATGGCGGATTGGAACTACGAGAACGCCGCGCACCTGCTTCGCCGCGTCGCCTTCGGCGGAACGCCCGAGCAGATCCAGGATTTCCTCGACAGCCACGGCTCGGTCGAAGAGGCCGTGGCATCGCTGCTGAGCTTTCCGGTCTCGACGCGCAAGCCGCCCAAGGGCGGCAACGACTTCTACGAGGCCAAGCTCAAGCAGCAGCGTTGGTGGCTCAAGAGCATGCTGCGGGCACGCTCGCATGCCGACGAGGCGCGCGAGAAGCTGGTGCTGTTCTGGCACAACCACCTGGCCAGCGGCTTCACCAAGCAGCCGGAAACCGCGTTCATGTCGCAGCAGAACGGCCTGTTCCGGCGCTTCGCCAAAGGCAACTTCCGCGACCTGGTGCGCGAGTTCAACCGCGATCCGGCCAATCTCTACTACCTCGACGGCATTCTGAACTACGCCACCAACGACGGCGTGACGGTAGCGGCGAACGAGAACTTCGCCCGCGAGATCATGGAGCTGTTCACGATCGGCATCTTCCAGCTAGCCGAGGACGGGACCGACGATCCCTCCAAGCCGAACTACACCGAATCGGATGTGCACCAGCTCGCGCGCGCCCTGACGGGCTGGGTGCAGCTGCAGGGCGGCAAGGGCGTGTGGCGTGACTGGGCCTGGGACGGCGGAACGCTCGACGACAACGGCGACGGTATGCCGGACCCCATCACCATCTTCGGCGTGACCAACAACAACTTCCGCATCGGCGAGGAAGTTGCCGGCACCGCCGACGACGTGCTCGAGCTGCTCTTCGGCCGCACCGACGACGCGGGCAATCCGCAGGCCGCGATGTATCTGGCCCGCAAGTTCTGGACCTGGTACGCCTACCCGGCTCCCGCTCCGGGCCTGAAGACGCTGCTGGCCGGCTTTGCCGACATCTTCCGCGACAGCGACTACGAGGTCACGCCGATGCTGCAGGCGATGTTCTCGCACGACGAGTTCTACAGCGACTCGGCCAAGTCGCGCACGGTCAAGAGCCCGGTCGACTACGTCGTCGGCGCGATGAAGGCGCTCGGCGCCCGCAGCTCGGGCAAGTACATCGGCGATTCCGACGAGCTCGGCCGCATGATCGCCGAGATGGGAATGGATCTGTTCGAGCCGCCCAACGTGGCCGGATGGCCGGGCGGCAAGCGCTGGATCACCACCGGCACGCTGGTGAACCGGCTCGACTTCGCGCGTCGCCTGGCCGAGCTCGACTACAGCTCCTCGATGGTGCGCCTGTCGAGCATCGCCGGGCTTCCGATCGGCGATGCCAACGCCGATCCCGCCGCGATCATCGATGCGATCCTCCACCAGATCGGCCTCGACGGGACGCAGGGCGGTATTGCGCTGACGTCGGTTCAGCGCGATGCGCTGATCGACTTCGTCACCGACGGCGGCTCCCTGGCCACGCTCGACCTGAGCCACGAATACACCGACCACGCCCAGTACCTGGTGCGCGGCGCCATTGCCCTCGCCCTGCAGTCGGGCGAGTTCCAGATTTTCTAAGGGGTGCGCTCATGGCTCTGACCCGACGACAGTTCCTCAAGAGAAGCGCCATCGCCGGCGCGGGCGCCGCGCTGGGCCCGCACATGAAGTGGCTGCCCGGCACCAACGTCAGCTACGCGGCCGGGCCCGCCGACGCCATCGTCGTCTTCGTGCAGCTCTACGGCGGAAACGACGGCCTCAACACCGTCTACCCGCTCAACGGCACGCAGCGCACGCTCTACAACCAGTACCGTCCGACGCTGCGCCTGCCCGATACGGCCGGCGGCCTGGCGCCGTTCGTCGCCGAAGGCTTCAACGCCAGCACGATCCTGGACATCGGACAGGACGCCGCCGGCACCAACTACGCGCTGCACCCGTCGATGAAGGCATGGCACGACATCCATCTGGCGGGCGAGCTGGCGGTGGTGCCGGGTGTGCACTATCCGCACGCCGACTACTCGCACTTCCGCAGCGAGGTCATCTACTACACCGGCGATCCCATCGGCAGCACGGGCCTGGGGTGGATGGGCAAGTACATGGAGCTTGCCGGCTTCCTGCCCACCGACGTGCCGGCCGTGATGATGGGCGGCGAGTACAATCCGCTGTTCACGCCGACGACCACGAGCCTTCTGGCGTTCCGGCAGCTCGGACAGCTTCGCTTTCCTGCCGGCAGCCTCGGCGTCGAGCGCGAGGCCACGTTCCGCCAGCTCTACGTCGAAAGCTCGCTGTCGGATCCGGCCTCGTTCCCGGAGCTGGCATCGCTCGGCGTCACCGGTGTCGCGTCCATCGACAAGTTCTCCGAGTACTATCGCAGCGGCTGCTCCAACGCCGGAAAGGTCGAGGCGCTGCTGGTGGATGAGGACGGCTGCTACGACGGCAACAATCCTCTGATCTACTCCTCACCGCTCAATCCGGAGTATACGCCCGACCTGACCTACAACCGTCTGGCGCGCGATCTGCGGCACGTGGCGGCGGCCATCCGCGCCGACGTGGGCGCGCGCTTCTTCCACGTCGCCGTCGGCGGCTTCGACTCTCATTCGAGCCAGGAGCAGGGCTTCTACCACTCCTACCTGCTCCATACGGTGGCCGAAGCGGTCGGCGCGTTCTGGAACGAGATGAAGCAGACCGTCTCGCTCCCGGGCCTCTCCGGCTATCAAGCCGGGGACCTGTCGCCGAAGGTCCTGGTGGTGACGCTCTCGGAGTTCGGCCGCACCAACAAGCAGAACGCGACGTCGGCGGCCAATGCCGGCACCGATCACGGGCGCAGCGCGCCGCAGTTCGTCATAGGCGCCGGCGTGCAGGGCGGCATCCACGGCGAATATCCGACGCTGGACGATCCCGATCTCGACGACGATCTGCGAATGGCCTACGACTTCCGCGATTTCTACGGGACCATGCTGGAGCGCTGGCTCGGCGTCTCTGCCTCCGACATCGGACCGGGGCCGGGCAAGATCTTCGCGGCCACGCCGGAAGCGGACGATCTCGGCCAGTCCTACACGGCCTACACGCCGATCCCGTACCTGCTCCCGTAGCGCAGGGTCGCTGTCGGCGCCGGTTGTCGTGGAATGCGGCAGGGCCCCGGCATCACAGCACGGCAGGACGGTCGTGTGGGCCATGCCGGGTGTGCCTGAGGTAGAAGCCGTCGGCCTGCGCACGAGCGGGCCGGCCAGATCGTCCCCGGCAGACGCTGATCGGCGGCGGAGCGCCTTTTGTCTGGCCACGGTTCCTGGACAAAGATGCGCGCACGATCATGCGATGCCCGCAGTGCCAGCATGAAAACCAGGACGGCGCGCGCTTCTGCCAGGAGTGCGGGTCGTCGCTGAGCGCCGATTGCGCCAGCTGCGGCGCCAAGCTGCCGCCGGCGGCGAAGTTCTGCATCGAGTGCGGCGTGCGGGTGCCCGGCACCGCCGCGGCGCCGGTGCCGCCGCGCAGCATGACGCCGGCCCACCTGGCCGACAAGATCCTGCGCAACAAGAACGCGCTGGAAGGCGAGCGCAAACAGATCACGATCCTGTTCGCGGACGTGCAGGAGTCGATGTCGCTGTCGGAGACGGTGGACCCCGAGACCTGGACGCGCATCCTGGACGGCTTCTTCGCGATCCTCTCCGACGGCATCCATCGCTTCGAGGGCACCATCAACAACTTCACCGGCGACGGCGTCATGGCGCTGTTCGGCGCGCCCATCGCGCACGAGGACCATGCCCAGCGCGCGTGCTTCGCCGCGCTCTATCTCATCGACGAGCTGGCCAAGTACGCCGAGATCGTGCGCCGCGACGAAGGCCTGAACTTCTCGGTGCGCATGGGCATGAACTCGGGCGAGGTCATCGTCGGCCGCATCGGCGACGATCTGCACATGGACTACACGGCGCAGGGCCACACCGTCGGCCTGGCCTCGCGCATGGAGTCGCTGGCCGCCGCCGACAAGTGCTACCTGACCGAGCATACGGCCACGCTGGTGGCGGATTATTTCTTGCTGCGCGACCTCGGTCCGCACCGCATCAAGGGCGTCAGCGAGCCGCTGCGCGTCTTCGAGCTGCAGGGCATCGGCGCCAACCGCACGCGTCTGGACGTCTCGCGCTCGCGCGGCCTGTCGCGTTTCGTCGGGCGCGACGACGAAATGCGGCTGCTCGAAGACGCGCTCGAACGCACCGCCAGCGGGTCGCCGCAGATCGTCGGCGTCATGGCCGACGCCGGCGCCGGCAAGAGCAGGCTGTGCTACGAGTTCATCGAGCGCTGCAAGGGGCGCGGGCTTCGTGTCATCTGCGCGCACTGCGTCGCGCACGGGACGATGATCCCGTTCCATCCGATTCTGGAGCTGCTGCGCGATTATTTCGGCATCGAGGAGCGCGATTCGCCGCAAGCCGCGCGCGAAAAGGTCGCAGGCCGCCTTCTGCTGATCGACGACAAGCTGCGGCCGAGCCTGCCGCTGGTGTTCGAGTTTCTCGGCATTCCCGACCCGGAGTGGCCCGCGCCGCCCATGGATCCCGAGCCGCGCCGGCGCATGCTCTACGGCGCGCTGCGCCGCATCCTGGACTGCGGCACCAGCGAGCGCCCGGCGCTGATCGTGCTCGAGGACCTGCACTGGATCGATGGAGCGAGCCTGGCCTTCCTCGAAGGAATGATCGAGGTGCTGCCGGCCAGCTCGTGCATGATGCTGCTGAACTACCGGCCCGAATTCCGCGCGCCCTGGATCGCCAACCCGATCTTCCGCCAGGTCGCGCTCGAGCCGCTGGGCGCCGAGGCCATTTCGGCCTTGATGCGGGACCTGCTCGGCGAGGACCCTGCGCTGGCGCCGCTCCGCGCGAGCATCGAGCGCACCACCGCCGGCAATCCCTTCTTCCTCGAGGAGCTGGTGCACGCGCTCGTGGAAGCCGGAAGCCTCGAAGGCACGCGCGGGCACTACCGGCTGGTGCGACCGGTCGAGGACATCGTCCTGCCGCCGACGGTGCATTCGGTGCTGGCGGCCCGCATCGACCATCTGCCCGAGGCGCAGAAGGAGCTGCTGCAGACCTCGGCAGTCATCGGCAAGCAGTTCGGCGAGCAGGTGCTCTTGCGCGTCAGCACCATGACCCCGGCCGAGTTGCACGTGGCGCTGCAGTCGCTGTGCGACGCCGGCTTCCTCTACCAGCGCGAGGTGTACCCGCAGGCGCTGTACGCATTCGCGCATCCGCTGACGCAGGAGGTCGCCTACCGTACGCAGCTCGGCGAGCGGCGCCGCATCATGCACGGCGCGATCGCGCGCGTCCTGACCGAGCTCGAGCCGGACAAGAGCGGGGAGAACGCGGCCTTGCTCGCGCATCACTGGGAGGCGGCCGGCGAGACGCTGCAGGCGGCGCTGGCGGGACGGCGCGCCGCCGAGTGGGCCAGCAGCAGCGAGCTGTCGGAGTCGCGCCGTCACTGGACCAAGGTGATGGAGCTGCTCGAACGCCTGCCGCCCAACGCCGAGACCACCGAGCTGGCGGTGGCCGCGACCGAAGGGATGCTCAGCATCTGCTGGCGGCTGGGCTCGCCGCAGGAGCAGGCGCGCGGAATCTACGAATGGGGCTGGGTGTGGGCCGAGCGCAGCGGGCTGGCCGCGGCCAAGGCCAGGCTGCTTGGGGCCTACGGCATCTGGCACAGCTTCATCGGCGAGATCGAGCAGTCGCTCGCGATCTACGATCAGGCCGCCGAGCTGCTCGACGAGACCTGCGACATGGCTCTGCGCATCACGCTGCTGTCGCGCCGCGCCTACTCGAGCCTGCTCGCGGGCAAGCTCAAGGCCGGCCTTCGCCTGGCGCGCGAGGTGCTCGACAGCATGGGCGACGACGGTCCCGGCGACGAAGTCCCTGCCGGCGACTACCTCTTCATGATGGGCTTCACCGGGCTGGCGCTGACCTACCTGGGTCGTCTGGAGGAAGCCGGACGAATCCTCGACCGCACGCTGGCGCTGGGTCTGGAGGCCGGGGAGGCCGGCACGGCCAATGCGCTGCGCGGTTTCAGCGTCACGCACGCGTGGTTCACCGGCGACGCCGTGCGTGCCAGCGCACTGGCGCGCGGGCAGCTCGACTTCGCCGAACGCATCGCCAGCCCGGCGCTGCGCACCGGCGCGTACGACTCGCTCGGCATCGCGCATCTGCTGCACGGGCAGTGGGACGCGGCGGTGACGGCGCTGGAGACGGCGCTGCACGTCGCGCGCGAGAGCGGCACGTTCCTGCAGGCCGAGGCGCTCATGCTCTCGAACATGGCCGAAGCCTATCGCGGGCGCGGCGATCTCGATCTTGCCGTGGAGACGGCCACCGAGGCGCTTGCCGTCGCGCGCCGCCGTCGCACCGTGATGCACGAGTGCCGCTCCAGCCTCTTCCTCGGCCGCGCGCTGATCGCGCGCGGCGACACCGCCAGCCTGTCGGCGGCAGCCGTGGCGCTGACCGATGCGCTGTCCATCGTCGAGCGCACCGAAGCGCGCGCCTACGAGCCGTACGTTCGCATGGAGCTGGCCGCGCTGGCGCAGCTGACGGGCGAGATGGCGGCGCACCGGCGCGAGCTGGCGCGCGCCGTCCAGCTCTTCCGCGAGATCGGTGCGCCACGGCGCGCCGAGCAGGCCAGCCTGGAGCCGGTGTCGTCGAGCCTCTGAGCGCGTCGCGGAGGCCGTTGCCGTCTTGAACCAACTGACGCCGGAGCGCCGCCGCCGCATCTTCGCCCTGGCCATCCCCATCATCGGCGCGATGGCGTCGCAGAACATCCTGAACCTGGTCGATACGGCCATGGTCGGCCACCTCGGCGACGAGGCCCTGGCCGGAGTCGGCATCAGCGGCTTCCTCTACTTCATGGCCGTCTCCTTCGTCATGGGAATGTCGGCCGGCGTGCAGGCGATGTGCGCGCGCTGGCGCGGCGCAGGGCGCGACGACGAGATCGCGGTCCCGCTCAACGGCGGGCTGCTGATGTCGGCGGCGATCTGCCTGCCCGCCTCGCTTCTGCTGGCCGCGATGGTGCCGGCGATTCTGCGTGCGATCGCTCCCGAGGCACGCGTGGCCGAGCTCGGCACGTCGTACCTGAGCCTGCGCATCCTCGGGATGACGGCCGTAGGAATGAACTTCGCGTTTCGGGGCTACTGGAACGCCATCGACATGTCGCGGCTGTACATGGGCACGCTGCTGTTCATGCACGCGGTCAACATCTTCCTGAACTGGGTCTTGATCTTCGGAAATCTCGGGGCGCCTGCGCTCGGTGTGGCGGGAGCAGGCATGAGCAACCTCATCTCGGTCTATCTCGGCTCGGCCTGCTATTTCGCGCTGGCGTGGAAGCACGGGCGCGGCGCCGGGTTCCTCGGCAGGATGCCGTCGCGCGAGGTGATGCGGGCGATGCTCGCGACGTCGCTGCCGGCGGGATTGCAGCAGCTCCTCTTCGCGTCGGGAATGGTCGGGCTGTTCTGGATCCTGTCGCTGCTCGGGACTGCCGAAGTCGCCGCGGGCAACGTGCTCATCAACGTCATGCTCGTGACGATCCTGCCGTCGATCGGCTTCGGTCTTGCCGCAGCCACGCTGGTCGGACAGGCGCTCGGCGCGCGCGAGCGAGAGGAAGCCGAGGCATGGGCGTGGCGCGTGGGAAAGGTCGCGATGGGCGTGGTCGCCGTCATTGCGCTGCCGGCGATCATCGCGCCCGAGCTCGTGCTGTCGCCGTTCCTCAAGGATCCGCAGACGCTTTCGCTGGCCGCCGGACCGCTGCGCGTGGCGGCGCTGTCGGCGCCGGTCGAATCGCTCGGCGCCGTTCTCATGAACGCGCATCTCGGCGCCGGCAGCTCACGGCGCGTCCTGATGATCTCCGTGCTGACGCAGTGGGGCCTGTTCCTGCCCGCCGCCTATGTTCTCGGGCCGGTGCTCGGCTACGGAATTCTGGCGATCTGGGTCGCACAGATCGCGTACCGGTTGGTCAGCATCACCATCTTCGCGTGGAGCTGGCGGCAGGGGAGCTGGGCAGACGTCGAGTTGTAGCAGGCCGAGACATGCGGGCGCCGACGCCGGCGACCATGTCCACACTGGCCCCTCATCGAGGCGTGGCTGCTTTGGACGCAGCACCCGAAGGCGTGGTGGCGGCGCTGTTGCAGGATGAGACATGACGCAGCGCGCGTCGTGTCTGGCGCGGTCGAGATCAGGCCTGACAGTCTCGTTTCGAGCGCGAAATCTGGCCTATTTACGCAGTCTTCCGGCATTTTTCACTGGCGAGAGCCACTCGGTTGGCCTACCTTCATGGACCATGGGACGTTTGGTGGGGAGTTTGTTCATCATGCTCGCGCTGATCCTGCCGGCCGCGAGCTATGGCGATTCGGCGCGGCAGCAGGCGCGCCTCCGACTGACCGATCTCGACGGACGCGTGGCCAGCCTGCAGCGTCATCGCGGCAAGGTCGTCCTCGTCAACTTCTGGGCGACCTGGTGCGAAGCGTGCGGCGCCGAGCTGCCCGTGCTCGTCGATCTGGCCGCCCGCTACAAGGAACGCGGTCTGGTCGTCTTGGCCGCGTCGGCCGATGACGTCAAAGCCAAGGACGCGGTGGCCAAGGTCGCCAAGTCGGCCAAGGACCTCCAGATCTGGGTCGGCGCCGACGGCGACGACATGCAGGAGTTCGGCTTCGCCGCCGCGCTGCCCGCCAGCGCGCTCGTCGACCGCAACGGCCGCATCGCCGAACGCTTCGCCGGCGGCATCACCAAGGGCCAGCTCGACACGGCCATCGAGATGCTCCTGCAGGAAAACATCGGCGGCGCCGACGCCCCGATCGCCATCGAAGCCGGCACCGTCTCCGTCGCACCCGGCGCGTAAGAAGAACGGCAGGAACCGCCGTTAACACACGCATGGAGTGGCGCGTTTCGCGCCACGTTCGTGGCAGCCGCTCGCCGCTTCGGTTGGATTTCCCCGCACGGCGCCGTCGACTACATTGCCGCAATGAACACCGCACGCCGCGCTGCCATTGCGGGGCTGGCCTTCGGAGCCGCCGCCACCATCGTCGATCTCGGCATCGGCACCTACAACTTTCTGCAGGTCGGTCTGCCGTCGTTCCCCTTCACGATGGCGCTGGCGGTGACGCTCGAGGTCTCGCTCGGCGTCGCCCTCGGTCTCCTGGCGACGCCCGTGCTGGCGCTGACTGGCCGTCCGTTCCTGCATCTTCTCGCCGTCACTGCCGGATGGCTGATCGTTGCATGGTGGGCCGCCGTCGACCGCGCCATCATTCCGATGTGGGCCACGCCCGCCGTCGCCGCGCTGCTGCTGGTGCTGCTCTCACGTCTGCTGACGCGCCGCGCGCCTCGACTGCCGGCCGCGATTGCCGCAGCTCTTCTGATCACGCTCGTGGCCGGTCCGCCGATCTACCAGAGCTTCACCGACCAGAAGCACACGAGCAGCGGCCCTCCGCCACAGGGCGGCGGCAAGGCTCAAGTCCCTGATGCGCCCGACATCGTCGTGATCGTCATGGACACGGTGCGCGCGGCGAGCATGTCCGCGTACGGCTACGACAAGCCCACCACGCCCACCTTCGACGAGCTGGCCAAGGACGGCGCGCTCTTTCTGGATGCGACCTCGCCGTCGACCTGGTCGCTGCCCTCGCATGCCTCGCTGTTCACCGGTGTGTATCCCTCCGTGCACGGCGCCGATTCCGATCATCGCTACCTCGACGACACCTACCCGACGCTGGCGCAGATCCTGGCCGATATCGGCTACGACACGCTCGCCTTCACGGCCAACCCTTGGATCAGCGATCACCTGGGGCTGACGCGCGGCTTTGCCTGGTCGGACGAATCATGGCGGCGCGCTTCCAGCGGCCGCGCGTTCTTCTTCATCTTCCGCCTGCTCGACCGCCTCGGCTTCGGCGCCGACGACAAAGGCGGGGCGCTGGTCGCTTCCAATTTCGAGCAGTGGTCGGCGGCGCGTCCGCGCGATGCGGCGCCCGCTTTCGTCTTCCTGAATTTCCTGGAGGCGCACTTCCCGCATCACCAGCTTCCAAAGGAGTTCCTGAGCCGCTTCACCCAGCGCTCCAGCGCCGAGCTGCACGAGCACAGCACTGCGTTGTTCGCCACGCAGTTCGGCGCGCCGCTGCCGCCCGCGCAGGTCGCGGCGACCATCGAGCCGGCGCGGGAGATGTACGACGCCGGCGTGTTGTACACCGATCATCTGCTCTCACGTGTGGTCGAGGCGATCCGCAAGCGCGGGATGCTCGACTCCACGCTTCTGGTCGTTCTGTCCGACCATGGCGAGCTGCTCGGCGAGCACGGCGAATTCGGCCACGGCCTGACGCTCTATGAGCCCGGCATCCGCGTGCCGCTGCTGCTTCGCTATCCGCGCAAGATCCAGGGCGCGCGCGTGGAGTTGCCCGTATCGACCGCCGGCGTGCACGCCACGGTGCTCGACGTCGTCGGCATTCCGCCGCGCTCCAAGCTGAGCGTGGGCTCGCTGCTGCCGGCAGTCGAAGGGCGCGTGGCAGGAACACCGGTGATCTGCGAGCGCGCGGCAATGCCCGACGGCGGCGGAGGCAGAACCGATCCGCTGGCGCAGGGCGATGCGAGGATGCGCGTCTACCGCGCCGGCACGCACAAGCTCGTTCAGACCTCGAGCGGCCACGCCGCCGTCTTCGATCTTTCGAGCGACCCGGGAGAGCAGCGGGATCTCGCGTCCAGCCAGCCAAACAAGGTCACGGAGATGACGGCCGAACTGGATACCTGGCGAGCGGCGCTCGGCATCCCCGCGCTCGATGCAGCAGGGCATGCAGGCAAGCCGGTGCCGCAGGACCTGGATCCGGCAGCGAAGGAGCGGCTGCGTGCGCTGGGTTATGTGGAGTGAGGAGAAGGATGGTGGTGAAGGGAGTCGGTCGAACAGGTCGCGCAAATCATTAGCGAATAAACGCTCTCGGTTGCGTGGCCAGCTCAGACGCCCCCAGCCTTCACGTGCTGTCGTCCTTCTAGCCTGTGGTGGTCAATCATGGAGCAGGATTCTCGTCGGTAGGCCCCACCGTTCCAGCTCCTCCACGATCAATGCGTGCCGTTCCTTCGGGGGAAGGCGTTCGAGAGGAGCTCGGTCCGCGGCTGTCTTCTTGGCCTGAACTAGTAGCCTCATGTCCGCGTCGAAGTCCGCGCGTCTGGATCGCCTCGTAGTTGTCGCCGATCGTCGCCCATTGGTCGTCTGGGAAGCGCTCCAAGGTGCGGACGACCTGCTTGAGGTCGCCGTACTCCGCGGGCAGGCGCTTGGACAGCAGCCAGGCAGCGGCTCGCCAGTCGGTGAGGGGCTGCTCGACGCCGTGCAGGTAGACGGTCTCGGCGATCTCGGACGCCTGGAAGCGTAAGCGCGTAGGGTTTCACGGCGCAGTGCCGCTGCCTCCCATCGTCTACCCATGGCCCATGCAACCGCGGACATGCGGACGAACCGTGTACAGACTATTTTTCGTCGTGGCGCTCAAGCAGCCGGCGAAGCTCTCGTAGTTCCGCGTGGACTGCTTCGATCTTTTTCTCTTCCTCGGCGACGTCCGGAGCGAGAAACCACGCCGCCAAAAAAGCCGAAAATGAGCCGAATAGTCCGACACCAGCTAGCATGAGCGTCGCGGCAACGAGTCGGCCTTCCGTCGTGACGGGGTAGCTCTCCCCGTACCCGACGGTAGTGATAGTCCCGAATGCCCACCACAAGGCATCTTCGGCGGACTGGATGTTGCCAGCGGCTGGTACTTCGAACTGCAGGATTGCGATACTGGAAGCTACGATCAGCAGAGATGCGATGAGACTCGCGGCGAGGAGTACGCTCTCCGCGCGCCGTTCAAGTATCATCGTAGCAACAACCTTAGTGGAACGGAGACCCCGAAGAACCCTGAGAATTCGCACAGCCCGCGCAACGCGTCCCCAACGGGCGATGTCAACGGTCGGAATGCTCGACAGCAGGTCGATCCAACCCCATGTGTACATGTATTGGACACGGTTCTCGGCGCGTTTGAAACTGGCAAGAAAGTCCAAGAGGAAGATGGCGCACACCGCATTGTCAGCATGGTCAAGCACGACGCGTGTCGTAGAATCCAGGTGAAACACAGTCTGCGCTGTCAGTGTCGCGAGCGCATACAGGCAGAGCAAAAGCATAAAGATCTGCCGGTTTGCAGATCGTGTCTGCGCGTCGTTCGCGCCCATACGACTTGCGGTTCGTCTGATCACGTAGCTAGGGCAGCGTCGGGATGGCGCGCTAGGTTGATTGCCACGCATCCGCTGCTTGCAGGCGAGTTTTACCGCGCCGGCCCAACCTAGAGCAACCGCACCTCGGATCGATTGCGTGCCAACGATCCCGCCTAAAGAACCGAAGCGCCGTCATTGCGTAGCGTGCGCATTGGGCATAAGCGATGACGCGGGATGGGATTTCGTTTTCAACGTCGCATCAAGCTTTTTCCTGGTGTCCGGCTGAACTTCAGCGCAGGCGGAATCAGTACAACTGTTGGCATTCGCGGTGCCGGCGTCACCTTCGGCAAACGTGGCGTTCATATGAACGTTGGTATCCCGGGCACGGGACTCTCTTACCGGACGCAGATCGGGACACCGCCGGCTCGCCGCACCTCGCCAACGAGGCCTTATGAGCCAAGCGGATCCGCGCGGAGCGTCGAGCCGCCTACCGGTGGCGAAATTCGAAGCGCAGAAGTCAGTGCTTTGACGACCCGCGGACTTGGTGAACTTAAAAGTCTGGTGAATGAAGCCGCAATCCGTCGCGCTGAGTTGACGCGAGAAGCGGCCCAAAGGAACTACGACGTCAAGGTCGCGCGGCGACGCTTACGATGTGCACGCTGGTTCATCGTGCGTATCTTCACCCAGAGTTCAATTCCACGACATATAGAGACGTTAGAGATTTCTGAAGCTTTGCTAGAAGAAGTGGAGGGTCAACTTGAAGGATGTTCGGTAGAGATTGACTTCGCGTTTGACGAACCGACGCTGGCCGCCTACCGAACTCTCATTCATGCATTTGACGCGTTGGCTTCGTGTCAGCGCATTTGGGACATCACAGCGTCGGTGGGGACTGACCGTGTCGCCGACCGCACCATTGCTTCGCACAGTCTTGCGCGGATTCTCGTATCGTTGCGGAAGGCGCGATCGGAGATTCTTGATACGCAGTACGACGCACTCGTGTTCGCAAATTCGAATGGCAGCGACATCTACATTTACCCGGGCTTTGTCCTGATTCCGGGCACGAACGGTGATTTCGCACTGATCGAACTTAGCGAATTCACGGCCGAGTCTCGAACGTCACGCTTCATCGAGGAAGAGCAGGTACCAAGAGACACTGAAGTCGTTGGCTACACGTGGAAGAAAGCGAACAAAGACGGATCTCGAGACAAACGCTTTGCAGGCAACTACCAAATCCCAATCGCTAGATACGGCGAGATCCACTTGACTACCTCCACCGGCCTTCACGAGGTTTTCCAGTTTAGCAATCATGCCGTCGCGGCGGCCTTCCATGAGCAACTCAACACGTACAAGCAAGCGCTCGCGAAACTGGCCGAGCGAAGCAATGATCGTTCTGGGGTTCCGCTGCTATCGGTTGACGATAACCTAACAGGTGCGCCCGAGCCGCCCGTTGCAGAGCCAACAACATCGACGGTGGAGGGGCGGGACGTCCACCCGCCGCGGCTTATCCTTGACTGGATCGCGCTCGCGCTTGGCATCGCGGCGATAGTCTTTGCGGGTACGCGTGCCCGACACTGGAATGCGCCTTCGAGCGTAGCTAAGACAGTCCCGGCTCTGGCCTCGTTCGCCAAAACTAGTGCAACAACTTCTGACCTGCCGCGGTCTCCAGATCCAGCAGCAGCGGACAAAGCTGCATCACCGCCTAAAGCTCTTCCTCCTTTGCCTTCTTCATCCAGCGCGGAGTCGAAACTAGAGAAGGTCTACGTCCAGCGTCCTGTCGTGAATATACGCACTGAACCTACGACCGAGTCGCGGATTGTCGGGACGCTGAAACAGGGTCGCAAGGTGACGGTCTTTGAGCGTCGCGGGACATGGGCGAAAATTGGTGATTCCAGCCCGCTGGGCTGGGTCCATCGAAGCCTGGTGGGCGCTTCGGCGCCAAAGTAAGCGCATTGTCGCAGATTTCGAGCGCGTCGCTGTGAAGACGCCCACCCGCACGTTGGCGGTGCCCCGTGCTCCACGCGAGGATTGATCCTCGCAGGTGGTGTGTCTCGTCGAGGCGGGTAACTACCGCGACGCGGAGTTGATCGCACGCGCCGAGTTCGGAATGAGCGCGCGATGTGCAGGCGTTCCTTCTCACGGTGCATACGTCGTTTCGCGAAGGGCGCTACTTTTACTGCATCAGCGATCCGAAAGGCCGGCCGGATGTCGTCGACGCACCGACGCCCACTGGCGCCGAGCTTCGGCGCGTCGCGCTCTTGGCTTACCTAAACGTACGCCAAGTGGATCGGGCCGCGCACTCGTCGCGCAGTGCTTGACAGCAAACGAAGGTGGCGCGCCAGGCCGGCCGCGTTCACACGAGGCCACGTGTACCTCAATTTCGCAGGAGCGATCGCCCGATCTGGACCCGGGTGCAGAGGAGTTTTTGATCCTGAACGTCCCCACGCAGCTCCCGGCGCGTCAGCACGGGCGCAGCACTGCGGTTTTTTCTGGCGTCCGCCCTCGACCCCGCTTCGATCCCAAGCTGATCCGGGCGGTCGCCGAGGGAAAGGCCTGGTACGAGCGGATCGGTGAGTTCCCGACGCTGCGTGCACTGGCCAAGGCGTCGGACGCGACCGCCCGGACGTCGGTCGCAGGATCCCGCTCGCCTTCCTGGCGCCGGACATCGTCGCTGCGATCGTAGCGGGCGAGCAACCGAACACCCTGACGATCGGCGCGTTACTCCGTGACCGGGACATCCCGCTGTCATGGTCGGAGCAGCGCCGTCTCTTCGGCTTCCGCGACCCCGCCGACGCGAGCCGCTAGCATCACGAACCTGAAAGTGTGGGTTCTCTACGTCCCGTAGAGACGTTTGGCCGAAGCCGCGACCTTGACGGGAATATCGCCGCGAAGCGCGTCTCTGTTCGCGACAGGCACCGGGCAACCCCGCGTACATGCGCCTCTTTGCAGAGACGCCGCCGGGGACCCGGTTCGAACTTGGAAAGGATGGTGGAGCAGAAGGGATTTGAACCCTCGACCCCCACGTTGCGAACGTGGTGCTCTCCCAGCTGAGCTACTGCCCCATCCTATCGTTGCAGCCGCTGCGATTGCCGGCCGCTGAAGATGCGCTCGGAAGCCAGGCTTCCGACCGCCGTCGCACGGGAAATGTCGCCGCGCGCCCGACGCGCCGTCTAGAGCCGGTTGGCCCGCAACTCGTCGGCCTCCTGTTTTGCCTTACACTCGATGCAAAGGGTAGTCACCGGGCGGGCCTTGAGGCGGCCGACGGTGATCATCTCGCCGCACTCGTCGCACTCGCCGAAGGTGCCGTCCTGAAGCCGTGCCAGCGCTTCGTCGATCTTGTCCATCAGCTTGCGCTTGCGGTCGCCGATGCGCAGGTCGCGCGTGGAGTCGCTTTCCCAGGCGGCACGATCGGCGGGGTCGGCGAAAGTCTCGCTGGTATCTCCCATGCGAGTGACGGCCTTGCCGGCCTCTTCCAGGAGCTGAGTTCTCTGTGCCAGCAGGATGCGCCGGAACGCTTCCAGTTGCTCTTCGGTGTATTGAAACCGGCCCATGCTCACCAATGACCCCGGTTGGGCTTTACGAAACGCGGAATGGTAGCATCGCCTAATAGGGGAGTAAAGAAAGCTTTCTGTCCGCAAGCTCCTGAGACCTGGCCTCTGCGCTCTGCGAGGACGACATGAAAACAGCCTATTTCGAGGCCAGTTCGGGCATCGCCGGCGACATGACGGTGGCCGCTCTCCTGGATGCCGGCGGTCTTGACGTGTCCGACCTGCGCCACGCTCTGGCCGCCCTTCCGGTGGACGGCTACTCCGTCGACGCGAGCAGAGTCGGGGTCGCCGGCGTGCCCGCGCTGCACTTCCATGTCGCGCTCGAGCACGCCCGTCAGCCGCACCGCCACTGGTCCGACATCAGCCGCATGCTGGATGACGCGCGTGGCGCCGGCATCTCGGCCGGCACGCACGAGCGCGCCATGGCGATCTTTGAACGCCTCGCCCGCGCCGAGGCGGAAGTTCATCGGGTCGACATCGACCACGTCCACTTTCACGAGGTCGGCGCCGTCGACTCCATCGTCGACATCGTCGGTGCGGCCTGGTGTCTGGATGCGCTGGCCGTCGAGGCATGCTTCGTCGGCAGCATCGCCGCGGGCTCCGGATACGTCGACACCGAGCACGGCCGCCTGCCAGTGCCGGCTCCGGCCACTGCCGTGCTGCTGCGCGGCTTCGACGTGATCCTCGGCGACGGCAGAGGCGAGCTCGTCACGCCCACGGGCGCGGCGATCCTTGCGGCAATGGCAAGGCCCTTCCGTCCGATCTTCCAGCTGCGCGCCAGCGGCGCCGGCGCCGGCACCAGGCGGCTCGAGGACAGGCCCAACGTGCTGCGCGTCTTCCTCGGCGAAGCCGACGAGCGCAGCGAAGAGTCGCTGGTGATGCTCGAGGCCGAGATCGACGACATGACGCCCGCGGCGCTGGCCCACGCCTGCGAGGCGCTGCGAGCGCAGGGCGCCCGCGACGTGACGCTGCTTCCGGTGCAGATGAAGAAGGGCCGCCTGGGCATGCGTCTGGCCGTGTTGTGCGACCTCGCGCTCATGGACGCGCTCGCGCGCCAGATCCTGACCGCGACGAGCACGCTCGGCATTCGCTACCGCGCGGTGCCTCGGCAGATCGTGCCGCGGCGGATCGACATCGTCGAAACCGAGTACGGGCCGATTGCGGTCAAGATCGCAGTGCGTCCCGATGGGAGCGAGACGGCCGAGCCCGAATTCGAGGACGTGGCACGAGCGTCGCTGCACATGCGCGCGACATTCGCCGACGTGCGAGCGGCCGCGCTGGCCGCGGCGAGACGAGGGCGCGGGTAGCAGACTCGGCGCGGGCCGAGGCAAGTGCCGGCGTGAAGGCGCCGCCTAGCCTTGCGCCTCACGCTCGCGAAGCGCGAGCACGCCGGCCACGGCCGCGACCAGCTCCGCTGCGCCGGCACCGACGAGCGCCGGCTCCGGAACGCCATCGAGAGCGATGCTGAGGATTCGCGCCGACGCCATGCACGCAAAGACGACGGTCTGCAGGATCAGCCCCGCCCGCAGCCATTGCGGTCGGCGCAGGGACTGGACGAGCAGGATCGCGATGGCCAGCTCCGCGCCGCCGTACATCGCCCGGATGTCGTTGTACGCATTCCCATCCAGCGGCTCCGCGTGGATGAGCTCGAGCAGCGTAGCGGGCGCGGCCAGGGAGAACAGGCCGAAAGCGCCGAAAGCCAGCGCGCCCAGCGCCACGAGGATGCGCTGGATTCTCATGCGACCGACGGTGACCGACCCCTGCCGCATTCTCAAGCGTGCCATCGAGCGCCGCCGCCGCTCGAGTGCAGCGCCGGGGCGTGAAGCCGCGGTATTTCTGCTGGCGCGCCGTCCCCGGCAAACTGCGCCTCGTGCAAGGCCACGTCTGGATCGAGCCGGTCGGCGAGCTGATCATCGCCCGCATGCGCGGCGAGCCCACCGCCGAGCTGCTGCGCCAGTGCCAGGAGCAGGTTCTTCAGCTCGTGCGCGATTCGGACATGGGCAAGGTCCTGTACGATGCGCTCGAGATGCAGGCGCCGCCGGTGGACGTCCCGTGGGTGCAGCGCGAGCTGGATGCCAATCTCGGCGACGTCAAGCTGCGGCGGGCGATCGTGGTTCCCAACAGCAAGCTGGCCTATCTGGCGCGTCTGGCGTTCGGCGAGGGCGACTACCGCGTCTTCTACAACGACATGGTCGCGGCCGTGAAGTGGCTGACCGAGCCAGCGGCGGCCGAGTAGGGCCACAACGCCGTTGTCGTCCACCGCTGCATGAGATGCCGCGCATGACACACCCGTCCGGTCCCAGGTGCGACGGCACCGTCATGAAGCGCCGGCCGGATGACCGCTCCCGGGCGGTTTGACCACAAGTTGCCCGCCGCATAGATGCGGCGCCTGCCGCGGCGCGATTTGCGCGGCGCAACATCGCACTGGGGGAAGTTTCGATGACCGTTTCCCGTTCCTGCCCGCCGGCGGCCGTCGCTGCCGTGCTCGCTCTGGCCTGCTTTGCAATCGCGGTGCCGTCGGCCGCTGCCGACGAGTCGCTGCTCTGCCACAAGGTCAAGGATGGCCAGAAGTTCAAGGGAGCCGTGGTGGACATCGCTGCCGCAAGCGCGTCCTTCTCGGTCCCCGCCGGCTGCAGCATCGTCGGCAAGGCCGCCGACTTCTGCACGGCGGCATCGGTCACCATCGTTTCCACCGACGCCAGTGGCGGCGCTTCCGTCGCCGACCCGCAGGGCCTCTCCGGCAACGATTACGTCTGCTACAAACTCAAGTGCTCGGGAGAAGCACCGGCCGCGGGCGAGGTCGAGGACCCCTTCGGCGCTCGGGCCATGGAGTTCAAGACGCCCGGCAAGCTGTGCGTGCCGGCCCTCGCCGTGTCTGCCACCACGACGACGGATACGACCACGACCACGGAAGCGCCGACGACCACCACGACAGTCACGACGACGACGACCACGACCACGATCCCGTGCCCGGGCGGAACGCCGTCCGCCGAGGTCTGCAACAACGTCGATGACAACTGCAACGGCACCGTCGACGATGGCTTGTACCGCACCTGCTACACGGGGCCGTCAGGAACGGCAGGCGTCGGCGCGTGTCGCACCGGACAGCAGACGTGCAGCGCCGGGAGCTGGGGCTCGAGCTGCCCGAACGAGGTCACGCCAAAGGCCGAATCGTGCAACGGCACCGACGACGATTGCGACGGGAGCGTCGACGAGCAGCTGGTCTGCCCCTGAGGTCGGCAACGACGCCGCCGGCGTACGTCACCGCGCGCTGGCAAACGTATCGCAGGCCTCGGGCGTGCCGGCGCGGTAGCCGCGGTGGAACCACTCCGAGCGCTGCTTCGATGTCCCGTGCGTGAAGGAGTCGGGCGAGATGCGGCCCTGGGTGACGCGATCGTCGCCAACCGCCGCGGCCGCCTGCAGCCCTTCCTCGACGTCGCCCTTCTCCAGGATCTGGCGCTGCTCGGTCGAGCTTGCCCACACTCCGGCGTAGCAGTCGGCCTGCAGCTCCATCCGCACCGATAGCTCGTTGGCGCTTCCCGGCTGCACCTGCTGCGCGCGCCGCACCTTCGCGGAGGTTCCGAGCAGCGTCTGCACGTGGTGGCCGATCTCGTGCGCGAGCACGTAGGCCTGCGCGAAGTCGCCGGGCGCTCCGAAGCGCTCCTTCAGCTCGCGGTAGAAGCCGAGGTCGATGTAGATCTTCTGGTCGCTCGGGCAGTAGAACGGTCCCGTGGCCGCCTGCGCGTAGCCGCAAGCCGAGCGAACGGCGTCGCGGAACAGCACCAGGTGCGCCGGCTCGTAGCCTCGCACCATCTGCGACCAGGTCTGCTGCGCGTCATCGAGCACGAAGGAGACGAACTGCACCAGCGGCTCTTCCTCGTCGTGCACCGGCGCCTCTCCTTCCTGCATCGTCGGCGTCATCGTTTCGACGGCGCTGTAGAGCGAGAGGAAGTCCTGTCCGAAGACCAGGCTGAGCACCAGAAGAATCAGAGTGCCGCCCACGCCGAGGCCGGCGCCGCCGGCCACGCGCATGCCGCGGCGGTCTTCGAGGTAGCGGCTTCGGCCGCCGGGTGTCCATCGCATGACCGTTCCTCCGTGATCGAATGTCGGCGCGAGTGAGGACCGCCAGCCGCTGCGTCGTCCGCGCCGGCGTCGCCTCCGTGGATGCCTCGCCTCCGGTGAAGACGAGTGCCGCGGCGATCGGCTTCGATTTCAGTCCGCTGACGAGGCCGGCGTGTCGCTGCTTGGACCCTCGAAGGTGTCTGTCGATGAGATGCCGGGGCTCAGGTCAGGCGATGGCGCTGGCGCCACAAGAGCACCGCGGCGCCGCTGGAGACGCCGATGGCCGTCAGCAGGTAGGGAAGGGCGAAGAGCAGCGGCGTGTCGGCACCTTCAGGCTTGCGAACGTTCCACAGCGCCAGGTTCAGCGCTACGTAGATGGCGTAAGCGATGCCCATGCCGACCGCGGCGCGGCGGCCGGTCCAGATGGCCAGCGCATAGGCGGCCAGGAACGCGGAGAAGAACAGCGCGGCAGCGACGTTGGCGGTGCCCGAGAGGCGCTCGCCGAGCAGAACGAACCCGACGGTCTCCGTGTACGCGAAGGGCTTGAGCAGGTTCGACAGCGCCATCAGCGCGAACAGCAGCGCGAACGCTCGCAGCACCGTCTGCGCGGCAGGCTCGCCGGTGCCCACTTCGCGCTGCACCATCGCAGCGACGGCTCCCCACGATCCCGCAAGAGCGACAACGATGTAGGCGATGCCGGCCGCGTGCAGCTCGGCGCCGGCGGCGGGCCCGCGCAGCGCGAACAGAAACAGGTTCGCGCTGACGAAGCCGGCATACGCCAGCCCCATCGCCAGCGCGCGTGCCTGCGCGTTCCACAGCGATGAGGCATACGCGCCGAGGAAGGCGGCAAAGCTCCACGCCGCCAGGAAATTGGGCGCTCCCGTCAGGCGCCGGCCCAGGAAGACGAAGCCTTCACCGCGGATCAGCTCGAAGGGCTTGAGCAGGTTGGAGAGGGCGAGCAGCGCAAAGGCGACGGCAAAGGCGCGCAGCAGCATGAGGCTCCTCTAGCACGGCGGCGCGGCCACTTCGCGCGAGCAGCGCACGATCGTCTCCAGGTCCAGATGCTCGCGTGCCAGCCGTGCCAGCTCGGCCGGCGCGGCATCGGCCACGGCCGGGAAGGCGCCGAGCGGACGCGCGCGGCTGACCGCCCGCAGCACATCGCCGTTGGTACGCGCTGCCAGAGAGTCGTCGGTGATGCCGGGAAGCTCATTCATCACATAGCCAGCCACGGCGATGCCGGCCGCCTGCGCCGCCTCCAGCGTCAGCAGCGCGTGGTTGATGCAGCCCAGGCGCGAGCCGACCACGCACAGCAGCGGCAGGCCCAGCTCACGGGCGAGGTCGCGGTACGAGTACCGGGCCGTGATCGGAACCAGCAGCCCGCCGGCGCTCTCCACCAGCGTGAAGTCTGCGCTCGAAGCCATGCGGGCGAAGTCCTGCGTCAGCCGCGCAGGATCGATCGTCACGTTCTCGGCCTGCGCGGCCACCAGCGGCGCTGCCGGCTCGAGCAGCAGATAGCTGACGACGTCCTCGGCGCTCTGGCCGCCGCCGGCGGCGCTCGCCAGCTTCTGGCAATCCTCTCCGATGCGGCGTCCATCGCGCACGCTGCAGCCGGTCTCCACCGGCTTGTAGACGGCGACGCGCATCCCGCGCTCGCGCAGCGCCGCCGCGATGGCGCAGGTCACCACGGTCTTGCCGACGCCCGTATCGGTGCCGGTGATGAAGAGACCTCGCATCATGCGGTGGCCCGGGCCACCGCGCGTGCCACGGTGGCGACGAGCTTCTCCAGCAGCGAGTCGGGCAGCGTCAGCGGCGGCATCAGCACCATCGTGTCGCCCAGCGGACGCACGGCCACGCCCTCTTCGCGCGCGAGCAGCACGGCGCGGTGCGCGCGGCGCTCGTCGCTGTCGAAGCGGACGGCCCGCTCGACGTCGCGCCAGAGGTCGAAGCCGACCATGAGGCCGACCTGCCGCACCGGCCCGGCATGCGGAAGCGGCGCGATGTGCTCGTCGAGCAATGCACGCAGCATCTCGGCGCCGTGCCGCGCCCTGGCCAGCACATCCTCGCGCTCGAACACTTCGAGGCTGGCGATGGCGGCCGCGCAGCCGAGCGGATTGCCGCCGAAGGTGTGACCGTGGAAGAGCGCGCGGAAATCGGAGTAGCGGCCGGTGAAAGCCTGGTAGATTCGCTCGGTCGACAACGTCGCCGCCACCGGCAGGTAGCCTGCCGACAGTCCCTTGGCCACGCACAGGATGTCCGGGCAGACCGCGGCCTGCTCGATCGCGAACATGGTGCCGGTGCGGCCAAAGCCGGTGGCGACCTCATCGCACACCAGAAGGCAGCCGGCGCCGTCGCACAGCTCGCGCACGCCGGCGAGGAACGAGCGCGGCTGCGGCCAGATACCTGCCGCGCCCTGCACCAGCGGCTCGATGACCACCGCAGCGACGCGCTCGCCTTCGGCGGCCAGCAGCGCCGTCAGGCGCTGGAGGCTTTCGCGCGCGGCCTCCTCCAGCGCAGCCGGCGTGCACGCGCCGATGCCGGCAACCGGCGCACAAAGAAACGGCGGATCGAACTTGTCGACGCGGAACGTGATCGGCTCGTAGCCGCGGTGAAAGGGCTCGGAGAAGCCGAGGCTGACCGAGCCGATGGTGTCGCCGTGGTAGGCCTCGGTCAGCGTCACGAAGCGCGTGCGCTGCGGCTGCCCGACCTGCCGCCAGTACTGGAACGCCATGCGCAGCGCGACCTCGACCGCGGTGGAGCCGGAGTCGGAGAAGAAGACTCGCGTCAGTTGCTCCGGCGTCAGCTCGACCAGGCGGCGTGCCAGCTCGATGGCCGGCACGTGGCTGAGGCCGAGCAGCGTCGAGTGCTGCACGCGATCGATCTGGTCCTTGAGCGCCGCGACGATGTGCGGATGGCCGTGCCCGTGCACGTTGCACCACAGCGAGGAGACGCCGTCGAGGTAGCGCTTGCCGTCGACGTCGATGAGGAAGAAGCCCTCGGCGCGCTCGACGATGATCGGCTCGTAGCTGCCCCACTCGCTGGCCTGCGTGAAGGGATGCCACAGGAAACGCCGGTCGTCGTCGCGCAGGCGCTCGCGGCGGGACTGCTCGGCGCTCATCGCCCCGTGCCTCCGAGCACCTCGACCAGCGCGCGGAACGCATTCTCGATCTGCTCGTCGGTGTGCGTGGCCATCAGGCTCAGCCGAAGGCGCGAAGTCCCCGGCGGCACGGTGGGCGGACGAATGGCGGCGACATAGAAGCCGCGCTGCAGGAGCGCGTCGGCGGCGGCAACGGTGCGCGAGGCATCGCCGATGAGGATCGGCAGGATCTGGCTGTCCAGGTTGGACACGTCCAGTCCCGCCTCGCGCAGGCGCAGCCCGAGCTGGCGTGCACGCGTCCGAAGCTGTGCGGCGCGCTGCGGCTCCTGCTCGATGACGTCGAGCGCGGCATCGGCCGCCGCCGCGCACGACGGCGGCAGACCCGTCGTGAAGATGAAGGAGCGCGAGCGGTTGAGGAGGTGATCGATGAGCCGGCGCGAGCCGGCCACGTAGGCGCCGAAGCTGCCGAGCGCCTTTCCGAGCGTGCCCATCTGCACGTCCACGCTCGCGGTCAGGCCGAGCTCGGCCACCACGCCCGCGCCGCGCGGGCCGAACACGCCGGCGCCGTGCGCCTCGTCCACCATCACCCATGCCTCATGATCGCGCGCAGCATCGACGATCTCGCGCAGCGGCGCGATGTCGCCGTCCATCGAGAACACCGACTCGGTGACGACCAGCACGCGCCGCGCCCCCGCGCACTGCGCGAGCACGTGCCGCAGATCCTCGACGTCGGCGTGGCGGTAGATGGCCACGCGCGCGCGAGAGAGGCGGCAGCCGTCGATGATGCTGGCGTGGTTGAGCTCGTCGCTGACGACGACATCCTCGCTGCCGAGGAGCGCGGTCAGGACGCCGATGTTGGCCTGATAGCCGGTCGAGTAGACGAGCGCAGCCTCGGTGCGCTTCCACAACGCGATGCTTTCCTCGAGCCGCGCGTGCGCCTCCATGTGGCCGGAGATCAGGCGCGAGGAGACGGCGCTGGCGCCGTGGGCGCGAGTCTCGGCGGCGGCCGCGGCGAGCACCGCCGGATGATCGGCCAGGCCGAGGTAATTGTTCGAGCACAGCAGCACGACCCGGCGGCCGTCGATCTCGACGACCGGCCCCTGCGCGCCGGCGATGCGCCGCAGGCGCCGGCGCAGTCCGCGCGCGTCGATGGCGGCCAGCTCGCCGGCGAGGACCTCGTCGAGCGAGGGCCGTCGCGCGTCGGCCGTGTCCGGCTCCGCGGCCGTGTTGGCGGCGGGTGACGCGGCGGGTGACGCGGCGAGCGCGCCTGCCGTCGAGCGGAGCGAGGAGGAAGATGATGGGCGTGTCATGGCGCCGGCCGCAGGGGTCGCGCTAGCTAAGGACGTGAGCACGAGTAGTCAACCGCGACGTCCGGCGCGGGTTTACTTCCGAGGCGCCGCGGCAGGCCGCGATCGCCGCGTCTCTGCGCACGTCTGCGCCGTTTCCTCGGCGTGGCGGCGGTGATGTAGAGGGCGCCGATGGCCACGCGCTCCAAGCCCACCACCACCTTCGTCTGCCAGGACTGCGGCCACCGCCAGAGCCGCTGGGCCGGGCAGTGCCCGGCATGCAAAGCGTGGAACCGCATCGTGGAGGAGGCGGAGCGGCCGGTCAGTGCGCCTCGCCGGCGCGCCGGAGACGTCGTCGACCTGACCTCGGCGGCCGCGGCGATGCCGCTGGCGGAGATCCCGGCCGAGGCCGGCGCCGAGCGCATGGTCACCGGCATCGGGGAGCTCGATCGCGTTCTCGGCGGCGGGATCGTGCCGGGGTCGGCGGTGCTGGTGGGCGGCGATCCGGGCGTAGGCAAATCGACGCTGGCCATTCAGCTGGCGGCCGGCCTGGCTGCGCGCGGCGAGGTCGTTCTCTACGTCAGCGGCGAGGAGGCGGCGGCGCAGGTCCGCCGCCGCGGCGAGCGCCTGGACCTGCCGATGGACGGCATCCTCGCCATCACCGCCACCGACGTCGATGCGATCTTGCGCGCGATGAAGGCCACGCGCGCGGCGGCGGTGATCGTCGATTCGGTGCAGACGGTGTTCACGGCGCGGGTGGAATCGGCGCCGGGGTCGGTCGCGCAGCTGCGCGAGGCGACGGCCGAGCTGATCACGGCGGCGCGCGCGCTGCCGTCGGCGCTGTGGCTGATCGGCCACGTCACCAAGGAAGGCGTCGTTGCCGGTCCGCGAGTGCTCGAGCACATGGTCGACACCGTCCTCTACTTCGAGGGCGAGCAGCGCGGCGCGTTCCGCATCCTGCGCGCGGTCAAGAACCGCTTCGGCCCCACCGGCGAGATCGGCGTGTTCGAGATGCACGGCAACGGTCTGGTCGAGGTCAGCAATCCCTCCGAGGCGCTGGGCGGGCGCATCGGGCGCGAGGCGGCAGGCTCAGTCATCTCCGCGTGCATCGAGGGAACCCGGCCGATGCTGGTCGAGATCCAGGCGCTCGTGCCGACCTCGACTCCGGCCATGGCCCGCCGCACCAGCCTCGGCATCGACTCGTCACGCGTGGCGATGCTGGCGGCGGTGCTCGACAAGCACGTGGGCCTGGAGCTGCTCGGCAAGGACATCTTCGTCAACACGGCCGGCGGCATTCGCATCGATGATCCGGGCGTGGACCTGGCGGTGGTGGCGGCGCTGGCCTCGAGCTTCGTCACGCGCGCGGTGCCCGCGCGCACGCTGGTGCTCGGCGAGGTCGGACTGACCGGAGAGGTGCGGCCGGTGGCGCAGGTTCGTGCGCGCCTTCGCGAGGCGGCGCGGCTCGGCTTCACCCGCGTCGTGCTGAGCGCGCAGGAACGCGAGCGCGCAAGAGAGACAGGCGTGGAAGTCCTGGAAGTCGATACCGTACGGCAAGCCTGGGCGGTTCTTGGGGGCAGGTCCTGAACGCGCGGCTTTCGCAAGACCGTAAGTTCAGGACCTGACGCCGTTCGTCACTGCGCGATGGGAGTGTTCTCTCCGAGGATCGGGCGCAACGCAGCGACGTTGTACGTGATCTCCGCCTTCTCCTTGAGCTGGCGGATGAACTCGTCGAGCGCCTCCTGCTCGCGCTTGGCACGCAGTTCCTCGATCTGCTCGTCCTTGACGGTGTCGAACTCGGAGCGCTCGGCTTCGGTGACGCTGTCGCGCGCGAAGACGTAGGCCTTCGGGCCGACGGCGAACGTGCGAGGCAGGAGCTCGCCGTCCTCCTTGGTCGCGAACGCCACCTCGCCCAGGCCCGGAACGGCGCCGAGCGTGCCGTAGGTGCGAGCGGTCTCGGCAAACGGCTCGCTTTTTTTGACCTCGAGCCCGTCCTTCTCCGCAAGCTGCTGCAGCGTCATGCCGGCCTTGGCCGACTCGAGCAGCTCGTCGGCACGCTTTCGCGCCAGCTCGTTGGCCTTGTCCTGCTTGTAGTCGGCTTCGACCTGCTCGCGCACGTCGGCCAGCTCGGGCAGGTAGCTCTCCTTCCGCTCGGCCAGCGCGATCAGGTAGTAGTTCTCTCCAACCTTGACCGGCGGCGCATGCTTGCCGACTTCCTGCAGCGACAGCGCCGCCTGGGCGAACGCCGGCGAGGGGCCGATGCCGGGAATGATGTCGTCCTGATCGAACAGCGGCGTCTCCTCGATCTTCAGCCCGCGCTCCTGCGCGATGGTCTCGAGCGTTGCGCCCTCGTCGAGCGCGGCGGCATCGGCGGCCGAGTCTTCGAACACCTTGTCGATGGCGTTCTGGCGGCCGAGCGTCTTGACGATCTCCTCGCGCACCTCTTCCAGAGGCGCCACGCCCGCTTCTCGCTTGTCGTAGACCTGGATGATGTGAAAGCCGAAGTTGGTCTCGACGATGCCGCTGATCTTGCCCTTCTCCAGCTCAAAGGCGGCGGCGTCGAAGGGCGGAACCATGCGTCCGCGGCCGAACCAGCCCAGGTCGCCGCCGGTAGGCGCGCTGCCTTCGTCCTCGGATTCGGCCTTGGCCACGGTCGCGAAGTCCTCACCGGCGGCCAGGCGCAGGGCGATCGCGTCGATGGCCTCGCGCGCCGCCTTCTTGGCGGCCTCGTCGGCGCCGGCCGGGACCTTCTTGAGGATGTGCCGCGCGGCGACCTGTTCGGGCCGCGTGAACTGCGCCGTTTTGTTGAGATCGTAGTACTGCTGGATTTCCTCTTCGGTGGCGCCGCCCTTGGCCGCGTAGTCGTCGACCTTGTAGGCGATGTACTTGACGCGGACCGTTTCGGGTCGCCGGTACTGCTCCTTGCGCTCCTCGAACCACGGCGCCAGCTCCTCGTCCTTGACGAGGATGCGGTCGAGGAAGTGCGCGGCATCGATCTCGATGTAGCTCAGCGTCATCTTGCGGTTGTCGCGCTGGTACTCGAGCCACGCGTCCTCTTCGGTGGCGTGCGCGCCGCGGCGGATGATGTCGGCCACCTGCGCGCTGAGGAGGTCGCGCCGCACCGTCTCCTCGAACACCGCCGGAGACAGGCCCTGGCGGCTGAGCGTCTCGCGGTAGGCGGTCGGCGAGAAGCCGCCTCCGCCCTGCTGGAAGGAGCGGCGGATGGTGTCGCGCACCGCTTCGTCGGGAACGGTGAGATCGAGCCGGGCTGCCTCGGCGCGAAGCGCCGCCGAGTCCACGAGCTGGCGCAGCGTCATGCCGGGAATGTCCAGCGCCTTCATCATCTGCTCGTTGAGCTGGCCGCCGAACTGCTGGCGGAAGTAGTTCTCCTGCCGTCGCAGCGCGAGCTGGTACTCGTTCATCGTGATCTCGACGTCGTCCACCTCGGCGACGGCGTTGGGGCTGCCACCGATCATGCTCCCGCCGCCCATGAAGAAGATGAAGGTCAGGACGATGATGCCGAGAGCGATCTTGATGCCCGTCGAGCGGGCGTTGCGGCGCATGAAGTCGAGCATTGTTCTTCGAGGTTCCTGTGTGCGGGTGTCAGGCCGCCATGGCCTGCGTCGGCTGCCGCCGGCGGCCGCGGTCGGCGGCGCGCGAGGCGGCGGCCCGGCGGGGATGGTCAGCGCTCGCGGCCGTTCGTGCGGCGAGCTTCTGCCATCCCCGCGTTTCGAGGATCAGGCGCCTGCGCCGTCCAGGGCCTGCTGCAGTTTGGCCTTCGGGACCGCGCCGATGATCTGATCGGCGACCTGGCCATTCTTGAAGAGGATCAGGTTGGGCACGCTGCGGACGCCGAAACGCGTGGCCGCGGCCTGATGATCGTCGACGTTGATCTTGTAGATCTTGGCGCGGCCCTGGTAGTCGCCGGCGAGCTCCTCGAGCACCGGAGCGATGGCACGGCAGGGGCCGCACCAGGGCGCCCAGAAGTCTACCAGTACCGGGACGTCGGACTTGAGCACTTCCTGCTCGAAGGTGGCGTCGGTGATCTCTTTGACGTTGCCCATCGCATCTCTCCTGAAGCCCGCAGGCCTTTCTTTGGTGCCGGAGGTCGGACTCGAACCGACACGGAGTTGCCTCCACCGGATTTTGAGTCCGGCGTGTCTGCCATTTCACCACTCCGGCAGCTACGGACTTACCTAACTAATGCCGGCCGGCCGCGGTGTCTATCCCGGCGCCGAACGGGGGCGGAGCGGCGAAAACGCTTCTAACGGCTCTTCTTTTCGGGCTGCCTGGCCAGCTTTCGCTCGAGCTCGAGCATGGTCGGCTCTTCGAACTTGGGTGCGTTGCGCTTGGTGTCGATCTTGACCAGCGCGTCGTTGGCCAGCCGTTCCATGTCGGGGCTGGGCCGCGTCCTGCGCAGCTCCTCGACGCCGTCGCGGACGCTGGCGTCGCCGATTTCGCCGAGCGCGTAGACGGCGTGGCAGGCCAGTTCCTGGTCGGCCACGGTTCTCGCGTAGTTCAGGAGGCGGGCGCTGGTGGTGGGATCGGGAATGCGGCTGAGTGCCGTCAGGACCCGCAGCTTCTCCTCGCGGCCGGTGTCGCTGAGGAAGAGGAGCTGCATGAGGGCCGGCGTGGCCTCCTTCGCCTTCATCAGCCCCAGGTAGTCGATGGCCTTGATGCGGATGCGGATGTCGCTGTCGGCGGTGGCCTCGATCAAAGGACGAATGCCTTCCTCGCCGCCCTTGGTACCGAGCGAATCGACGGCCTCCAGGCGCGTCTTGACGTCGGTTTCTTCGGTCAGGCGCCGCTTCCATTCCTCGACGTTGGCGCCCTTGGCCACGCGGTCGTAACGCTTCACCGCCGGATGATCGGTGAACTGGGCACCGGCGCTGGTAGCGGTCAAAAGGACGGAGGCAAGCACGGCGGCCTGCCCTGGCGAAAGCTTCATTTTCATCGATTCAGCCCACCGGTTGCGGTCGGGCTGAAGGTATCCGCTATCGCTGCTGCTGCAAGCCGGCCGCTTTGCGGACGGTGCTAACGCGTAGCGTCACTCCACCCATGCGCGTGGCGGCGGCGTTGCCGTGCAGGCAGCCGCGCGTCGAGTGTTTCGAATTTGTGCTGCGGAATTTTGACCAACGGTGGCCGGTTCCATAAAAGTGCCCGCAAACCGGCTCTCCAAACTGACTTCGGGGAAGGACTCAAGCTGATGTCCGAGACACACCACCACCCAGAGCTCCCGTTCTGGCGCAAGTACATCTTCTCCGTCGACCACAAGGTCATTGGAATCCAGTACGGGATCACGGCTCTGTTCTTCCTGTTCTTCGGGTTCTGTCTGATCATGCTGCTGCGCTGGCAGCTGGCTTTCCCGGGCCAGGCTCTTCCTCTGATCGGCGGCTGGTTCAGCGACGCGACGATGCCGGGCGGCGTGATGCTGCCGGAGTTCTACAACCAGCTCGGTGCGATGCACGGAACGATCATGGTGTTCCTCGGCGTCGTTCCGCTCGCCGTCGGCGGCTTCGGCAACTATGTCGTGCCGCTTCAGGTGGGCGCGCCGGACATGGCCTTCCCCAAGCTGAACATGGCCAGCTACTGGTCGTTCTTCGTCGGCGGCGTGGTGATGCTGCTGAGCTTCTTCATTCCCGAAGGCGGCGCCGCGCAGTCCGGATGGACGTCGTATCCGCCGCTGGCCAGCATCGCGCCCGAAGGCCAGACCTGGTGGCTGGTCGGCATGCTGTTCCTGATCTTCTCGTCGCTGCTCGGCTCGGTGAACTTCATCGTCACCATCATGCATCTGCGCGCGCCGGGGCTGACGATGATGCGCCTGCCCTTCTTCGTGTGGGCGCAGCTGGTCACGAGCTTCCTGCTGCTGCTGGCGTTCCCGCCGCTGCAGGCCGCGGCCACGCTGCAGTTCATGGATCGCGTCTTCGGCACCAGCTTCTTCCTGCCCACCGGCCTGGTGGTCGGTGGCAGCGCGGCCGACATCGCCGGCGGCGGCAATCCGCTGCTCTACCAGCACCTGTTCTGGTTCCTGGCCCACCCCGAGGTCTACGTCCTGATCCTTCCGGCCATGGGCATCGTCGGCGAGGTGATCGCCAACAACATCCGCAAGCCGCTGTGGGGCTACCGCTCGCTGGTCTACTCGCTGATCTTCCTCGGCTTCATGTCGTTCATCGTCTGGGCGCACCACATGTTCCAGACCGGCATGGGCACGGCGATGAGCATCTTCTTCCAGACCACGACGATGATCATCTCGATTCCCTCCGTCATCATCCTGACGGCGCTGATCATCTCGCTGTGGGGCGGCTCGATCCGCTTCACGGTCCCGATGCTGTTCGCCCTGGCCTTCCTGCCGATGTTCGGCATCGGCGGCCTGACCGGCCTGCCGCTCGGACTGGCCTCGCCCGACATCCACCTGCACGACACGTTCTACGTCATCGGCCACTTCCACTACGTGGTCGCGCCGGGAACGCTCTTCGCCCTGTTCGCCGGCATCTACTACTGGTTCCCCAAGGCCACCGGCAGGATGATGAACCAGACGCTGGGCAAGGCGCATTTCTGGACCTCGCTGGTGTTCATCAACATCGTCTTCATGCCGATGTTCTGGCAGGGCATGGCGGGACTGTCGCGCCGCCTCTACGATCCGACCTTCTACGCGCACGGCGCGGCGGTGCAGGACCTCAACGTGCTGATCTCCTATGGCGCGTGGGGGCTGGGGCTGGCGCAGCTCATCTTCATCTACAACTTCTTCGCCAGTATCTTCGCCGGCGAGCGGGTCACCAACGACAATCCCTGGGAGGCCACGACGCTGGAATGGGCCGCGCCCACGCCGCCGCCGCACGGCAACTTCGCGCACGCGCCGGCGGTCTATCGCGGCCCCTACGAGTACAGCGTCCCCGGCGCCGCCGCCGACTACATTCCGCAGTTCGACAAATAGGAGAGCGGCTCAATGTCTTCGATGGAAATCGCCCATATCACCGAGCCGCATCCGGACACCGGGCTGGTCAATTCCAAGCTGGGAGTGTGGCTGTTCCTGGCCTCGGAGGTGATGCTGTTCGGGGCGCTGTTCTCGTCGCTGATCCTGCTGCGGATCAGCTCGCTGGAGTGGCCTCACGGCACCGAGTACCTGAACGTCCCGCTGGCCACGCTCAACACGATGGTGCTGATCACGTCGTCGGTCACGGCGGTGATGGCGTGGGCTTCGCTCAAGGTGAACGACTGGGCCAAGCACCGCATGTACCTGGCCGCGACGCTGCTGTGCGGCTTCGGGTTCATGATCATCAAGTACATCGAGTACACGAGCAAGTTCGAGCACGGCTACTACCCGAACACGAACAACTTCCTCGGCATCTACTTCACGATGACGGGGCTGCACGCGATCCACGTGCTCGGCGGCATGGTCGTAATGGCCTACTTCCTCGGACCCGGCGCCAGGCTGTGGCAGCACAACCGCGAGCAGTTCACGGATCGCATCGAGGGCTTCGGTCTGTACTGGCACTTCGTCGACCTCGTGTGGATCTTCCTGTTCCCCACGCTGTACCTGCTCTAGGAGACATCGATGAGCCACGACGCGCATTTCGATCTGTCCGCGCACGTCCGAAAGTACGTGGCGGTGTTCGGCTCGCTGGCCGTTCTCACGGTCGTCACCGTGGCGATCTCCTACCTGCACCTGTCGCCGGCGGCGGCGGTGACGCTGGCGCTGGCCGTGGCACTGACCAAGGGTGCGCTGGTGGCGGCGGTGTTCATGCACCTGATCGACGAGGTGCGGATCATCTATCAGGTGCTGCTGCTGACCGTGGTCTTCTTCGTGGCGCTGATGGCACTGCCGACCTCCTGGCACGAGGATCTGATGACCGTGAAGCCGGTGTGGACGCAGGAAGTCCCGGTGCGCAAGACTGCCGGTGGCCACGGCGGCCACGGCGAGGGCGCCGCAGCGCACGATGCGGGCACGCAGGCGGCGCATGCCGAGCCGGCACCGGCGCAGGGGGCCGCGCACTGAAGAATGGGCCTCAAGGTCTTTCACGTCTTCTTCATCGGCGTCTCGGCGCTGATGTGCCTGGCATTGGCCGTCTGGCGCGCCTCGGTCTTCTCCGACGAGGGCGGCACGATCGTGCTGATGCAGGCGCTGGCATGCGGTCTGGCCGCCGTGGGTCTGGTGGTGTACGGCGTTAGCTTCCTGCGCAAGGCAAGGCATCTGAGCAATCTATGAACGCGATACGATCGTTTCTGGCCATGGCGCTCGTGGCGGCCGCGCCCTCGGCGGCGACCGCGTGCGCCGTCTGTTTCGGCGATCCGAACTCGCCGCTGAGCAAGGGCGCCGACGCCGGCGTGCTCTTCCTGCTCGGCGTGGTCGTGGTGGTGCTGGCGATGTTCGCCAGCCTGTTCCTGTACTGGATGCGCCGCATGCGCATGAATGAACTCAGCATGGAAGGGATGACCGACAATGGATGACAAGGGCTACTACGGCTGGTGGCTGCCGATCGACATCTCCGTGGAGGGCCCGCGCATCGACGGAATGATCGACCTGCTTCACTGGTTCATGCTCGTGCTGTTCCTGGGCTGGGGCACGTTCTTCGTCTACACGCTGTGGCGCTTCCGCGCGGGCGCCAACCCGCGCGCCGATTACAAGGGCGTGCAGGCGCACTTCTCGACGTGGCTGGAGGCAGGTATCGCAGCCTTCGAAGTCTTCCTGCTGGTGGGCCTGTCGATCCCGCTGTGGGCGGACGTCAAGGGCGAGGTGCCGGCCGAGAAGGATGCCGACGTGGTCATGCGCGTGGTGGCCGAGCAGTTCGCGTGGAACGTGCACTATCCGGGCGAGGACGGCATCTTCGGCCGCACCGACGTGAACCTGGTCAGCCAGTCCAACCCTCTGGGCATCGATTCGAAGGACGAGGCGGCCAAGGACGACATCGCCACGATCAATCAGATGCACTTTCCGGTGGGCAAGAAGATTCTCGTCTACCTGACATCGAAGGACGTCATCCACTCGTTCATGCTCAACGTCATGCGCGTCAAGCAGGACGCCATCCCGGGCATGACCATACCGGTGTGGTTCGAGGCCAAGCAGACCGGCGAATTCGAGATCTCGTGCGCGCAGCTTTGCGGGCTCGGCCACTACCGCATGAAGGGCTTCTTCACCGTCCACGACGAGAACGGCTACAAGAGCTGGCTCGGCGAGCAGGCCAAGGTCGGCGCTTCCGGCGGCGGTGGCGGCGGCGGGTACTACTGAGCGGCGTCTCGGCCGGCAGATGGCTGGCGCGGCGGCTCGTCGTCGCGCGGAGTTGAGGGGTCGGGCACGACAGGGTGCCGGCCCCTTTTCTTTTCGCAGCGCGGCAGAGGTCGTCGCACCGAGGTGAGCGCGCCGACCCCTTGCTCGCACGCCTGCGCGAGTGCGCGCGTCGCCGCGATGTCGCCCACCTCTGCGTCGTTTTCGTGCCCCTGATGCATCGCCTTCGCCACCGAATGCCGCCTCCGCCTTGTCGGCTGCGGAGTCGCATGCTTACGAATCGACCGGGAGGTTTTTCTCTATGAAGACCGGATCGATGAACAAGCTTGCCAGCAAGGCCTCGAAAGCTTCGAGCAGGATCCGAACCCCGCGCGACCGCAGAGGCGTTCGCTCCGACAAACCCATCACCATCCCCAATCAAGGCATCACCTACGCGGATCCGACCGTGTGCGACGGCTGCGGCGCGATGTACACGCGCAAGTCGTGGCGCAAGGATCATCCGATCACCCACTCGATGCTCGAGCAGGTCGAGTGGGCCAAATGTCCGGCGTGCCGGCAGAAGAGTCAGGAGATCGCGTACGGGCGCGTCGTCATTCGCGGCGAGTTTCCGGCCGGGCGCATGAGCGCGATCCAGCGCAGAATCCGCAACGTCGAGGAACGCGCGGCGCACACGCAGCCCGAGCACAGCATCGTTTCGCTCGATAAGGTCGACGGCGGGCTGGACGTGTTCACCACGTCGCAGCAGCTCGCGCATCGCATCGTCAACGAGCTCAAAAAGGCGTTCGGCGGGCGCGCGATGTACCGATGGTCGGATGCGGACGGTGCGCTGTACGCGAAGTGGAACTGCTGAGGCGCCGCGCCGGGGAGCCGTGAGCAAAAAAAGGCGCCGTCTTCGCAGGGAAGACGGCGCCGCCAGCGAAGCGGGTCAGGCGCATGCGTGCCTGACCCGCTCTTCTCTGTGTCAGTTGAACGGCGCGCCGTCGGCAATCCAGGCGCGGATGCGGTCGCGAGTGCTCTGGGACAGAGGGGAGCTCAAGAGCGGCATCTGTCCGTCGACGCATTCCGGCGATGATTCGTCGAGCACATGCATCAGGAAACTCGTGGCGGGGTTTCCGGGTACGACTCGCAAGGTGTAGCTCGGCGCGCCACACTCTTCGGGTGCGTTGACCAGCTCCCCGTAGTTGGCCGCCGGCGTGCCGCCGAGGTTCAGGCCGCCCTGGTTGCTGGCGGCATTGTGGCATGCCGGCGTCGCGCAGCTGGTCGTGAACAGGCTGTTGATCTCCGTCCAGGTGAACGCGCCAACCGGCTCCTCGCCGTACATGTACAGGTAGAGCATCTCGCCGGTCGTCTCGGCCTCGTCCATTACGCAGTCTGCAAGGCCGCTCAACGACGAATCATTGCAGCTATCGACGTCGGAGAGCTCGCCGACTGGCTGACACGCCACCGTGATCGCGTCCTCGCCCTTCTGCCGCGTCACGTTGATGACGTCGTCGGAGGTGCCGGCGCAGGCCGCGGTGTCCTCGCCGCCGGCCTTGTCCGACAGGTTCTGGCACTTGGTGCGCACCTTCATGACCGTGTTGAGCAGCTTGCCGTGCACCTTGCCGATGGTGGAATGGCACTTGGCCTCGATGCCGCCCATCGGAACCGTGGGCGTGCCCATGACGGCATCCACCGAAGCGAACGTCTCGGTTCGGATGGAGCAGATCAGGCACTCGGCGACGTCATCGAAGTCGTTGATGGCCGGCACCGTGCCGTCGCAGGGAGCGGGGCAGGAGTCGAAGCCGACGTCGGCCGGAGCCAGGCCGAGACACGCATCCTTGGCACCGCCGACCGACGCGCGCAGCGCGTCCTCGGTCTTCGCCACCAGCTGCTTCGTGTCGGCAGCGTCGATGCTGCTGCAGTCGGTGCTCGGTACCTTGGTGTCGCGCGTCTTGTGGCAGGCCAGCAGGGCCTTGTCGATCGTGGACTCGAGCTTGAGCCCGACCTTGGCGATGGTCGCGCGGCACTTCAGCTCTTCGGGGCTGAAGGCCGCGTCGGCGGCGCCGACGTTGCCGAGAATGACCGAGGCGGCCAGCGCCGCGCCCATCGTTGAAACTTTCATGCAGTTCTCCTCCTCCTGAATGTTCGCGAGCCGCCTCGAGGGGCGGCTCGCGAAAGGTCGTGCGGCGTGCCGCGCCCGGATCATGCGCCGGCGCGGCCGCCTTTGTCGCTAGTTTTTCGGAGCGCCTCCGGCAATCCAAGCCCGGATGCCGTCGATGACCTCCTGGCTCAGCGGCACCGACAGCATGGGCATGGTGCAGCTGCCCACGTCGGCTTTGCAGTCGCCTGTTCCCTCGAGCTTGCGGATGAGGAAGCTGGCGTCCGGGTCGCCCGGAATCACGCGCTTCTCGTACGCCGTCGGGACACATCCGGGGCCGGTGTAGTCACCCGAGCATTCGTTGGCAGCCTTGCAGACCACGCACTCGGAGTCGGCGTTGACCGTCTCCTCGTATCCGTCGTCGTAATCGTCGAGGTCGGACATCCCGCCCTGGTTGCCGCCCTGGGTGTGGCAAACCGGTCCGGCGCAGCTCTGTTCGAAGATCGACTGGATCTGCGTCCAGGTCAGGGCCGGCGGCAGGGTCGTCGTCGACGAGCTGGTGGTGGTCGTCGTGGTCGTCTGCGGCGGGCAGCTGAGCGTGATGCCGGCCTGGCCGACGGCGAACTTCAGGATTCGCAGCGCGTCGCCCGCGTTGATCTTGCCGTTGCTGTCGACGTCGCAGACCCACGGATCGCAGGTCAGTGCGCCGACGCCGGCTCGCAGCGTGAAGAGGGCGTCGCTGGTGTTGGGCTTTTCGCCCGTGCTCTGCGGCTGCCCGCAGTCTCCCTTGGCGGCAAGTGCGGCGCCGCCAGCACACAGGGTCAGGGCGAGCGCGGCAGTGCTCGCGGCCAGAAAATTCTTCATTGCGGTCTTTGGTCCTCCCCAGAACCAGGCATTACAGCCATCACGGCTGGTAATGCGTCATGCGCGGCAATATAAGCAACAATATGCAGTTGCGCGGTAAACAAGTACCATCGGCCTGCACTCGTGTCTATGCGCAAAATGGTGGGGAACACGCCTGTTTTGGCATTCTTGGCCGCCCGCCACGCTGACGGGCGGGCTTCCGGATCGTCTGGCTATGCTCAAGTCTCGTCCCTGGCTCGTGCCGGCGCTGCTCGTCCTCATCATCCTGGCGCAGCAGGCCTATCTGATGGCTCCGACCCTGCAGCGATGGATCTTTCCGCCGCCGGCGGAAAAGGCGCTCGAAGGCGTCCGGCTGGTGCAGGATCTGGCCTGCTTTGCCTGCCACGGGGCCGAGGGCGGCGGTGGCATCATCAACCCCGGCGCGGCGGCAGGAAAGAAGGTCGTGCCGGCGCTGTCGGGCGGCGAGATCATGATGTGGGCAGACAACGAGGAGGAGATCCGCCAGTGGATCATGAACGGCCGGCCCGATGACGAGGAGCCCGAGACTCGCTCGGGCGTCAGCGCAGGGCAGGGCACGGGGCGGGCGCTGGTCATGCCCGCCTACAAGGACCATCTGAACGAAGACGAGCTCGACAGCCTGATGCTCTACATCAAGGCGATCTCGGGCCTGCAGTTCCCCGAGGAAGGTAAGACGCGCGCCGGCTTCGAGCTTGCCCACGAGCTCGGCTGCTTCCGCTGCCACGGCCCGATGGGCGTGGGTGGCGTCGCCAATCCCGGCTCGCTCAAGGGCTACGTGCCGGGCTTTACCGGTGAGGACTACGCCGAGCTCGTGCAGAGCCCGGCCGAAGCCGCGCAGTGGATCCGCGACGGCGTCACCGAGCGCTTCAAGAACAACCCGCTCGCCTACCGAATCCTCGAGCGTCAGGCCATCAAGATGCCGGCCTACGGACCGTACCTGAGCGACGGACAGATCGACTCGCTGGTGGCCGTCGTCGACTGGCTGAACAAGGGGCAGTGGCGCGAAATGCCCGTGCCTTAGAAGAACAGATGCCCTTCCAGCGTCAGCGTGTCTTGGTTCGTTTGCGGCTCGTCCTCGGGGCCGTTGTAGACGCGGTAGAAGAGGCGCAGCTGCAGGAAGCGGTCGAGGAAGGGCTCGAGGCCGATGGAGACGCGGTTGCGAACGTCGGCGCCGTCGCTGTTGTTGGGGTCGTGCCAGTCGAAGGCCCCCTTGACGTTGAGCCAGTCGAAGAGAAGGTAATTGGCTTCGACGTAGGCGATCCAGGCATCGTTGTCGTCGACGAACGACGGCCGCGTGTCCGTCACCGCTTCCTCCGAATCGATCAGGCTTCCCTGTAGCGCCACGGTCAGGTCGCCGATCGAGAAGCCGCCGTACAGCGCGTACGTGTAGGAATCGAGGTGCAGCGTGTCGGGACGTGGATCCTCCGGCAGCCGCGCCGCCGGCTTGAACGTGCTCTCGGCGCGCACGAACGACGCTCCGAGAAGCGCGCCGTTGAAGGGCCCGAACTTGTCCCACATGTACATGCCGTTGATCAGCGCGACGAAATTGAACTTGTTGCCGCCTTCGCTTGCCGACAGGTTCCAGTTCCATCCCAGCGCGCTGCGACCGATCTCGACGCCGTTGAGCGTGCGGCTGAAGTTGAAGCCGGTGGCGCTGTTGACGAACGCGAAGTCGTCCTCGAAGCGCAGCCCGAAGCCGGGGAAGAAGCGTCCCGCCTTGATGTAGGTGTCCCAAGGCAGGATCTTCTCGAGCAGAGCGAACCCCTCGTTGTTGGAGGCGCCGCCGGGCGCCACACGCTCGTCGACGTACAGCGAGAGGATCTCCGGAATCAGCCGCAGGTGCGCGTAGATGGTGCCCTGCGCCAGATCGAAGTCGTTGCGGTCCAGCGGCCTGAACGCGGTGTTGTTCTCGACGTGGCCGTTGTTGTCGTCCTTCTGGAACGTCAGCGTCTCGGTGAGCCGGAAATCGGCGCCGACCGAGAAGTAGTCGTTGATGTTGGGTGAGAACCAGCTCTCATGCGCCGGAAGGATGCCTTTGCCGTCGTTGGGCAGGCGCAGGATCTGCGCGGCGTGCATCTCGGCGGTGACGTTGCGCATGCCGCCGCCGGTCTTGTTGGTGTGACAGTCACCGCAGGTGAAGCCCTCGCGCAGGGCCATGTACGGCTCTGCCTGCGCGGTGGCCGCCGCGGTCAGGATGACGCTGGCAGCGGCCACCGCCGCCGACAACCACTTCCGTCCTCGTCCACCGCTCGATGTCTGCAGACCCGACATACGCCACCTCCTCCGTCTACCGCCCATGGCGGTACCGGAATCGTTGTGGCGGCGCGGGCAGCCCCAAGCAATCGGGGCCTGTGAGTTATTCCTGCGTCGAGGAGGTGGTCGACGACGAGGAGGTCGGCCCCTCGCTGACGGTGCTCGAACGGTCGCTGCGTGCACTCATGGGCGAGTCTGCGCTGCCCGCCGCCGCGGCCGCGGGAGGCGGCTGCGCGCCGCCTTCGATCCAGCTTCGGATCAGCGCGATCTGCTCGGCGGTGAGCGGCGGCAGGAGCTGCGGCATCAGCGTGCCGCACGGCTCGGGACCGTCGCCGACCTTGTGCAGGAGGTAGCTGCTGTCGGGGTCGCCGGGGACGACGCGGGTCAGCCCGGCACACTCCGAGACGACACCGACGAGCTGGCCGTGCGAGATCGCCGCCGAGGAGAGGTCGAGGTTGCCCTGGCGCGAGGCCGTGTTGTGGCAGCCCGAGAAGGCGCAGGTCGGCGTGAAGATCTGGTTCTGGACTTCCTCGATGCTGGCGAAGCCTGGGTTCGTGGTCGTCGTGGTGGCCGGACCCGGCCCCGAGCCTTCGCCAGCGCACCCCGACAACCAGACGCCCGCGCCCATGGCCAGCGACGCCAGCATGATCGATCCCCGTTTCATTCGGATGGTCCCCCGTCCGCCCTCAGCAGCCGGCGGCGCGCAGCGCATAGCAAAAGTACGCTTGCAGTGCATCACGGCCGCGGTGCGAGCGAGCCGAGATATCCACTTTCGATGCAGCGGCGCTGTGGTATCTATCGTGGCCACGGCGCGGCTCGCGCCGCTTCGAGCTACGGGGAGGATCGTTGATGCGCTATTCGTTCGCGCTTCGTTTGGTCATGGCATCGGCTCTGGTGATGGCGGCCGCGCCCGCGGCGCGCGCCGCGGACACCGTCGAAGGCGAGATCCTGGACATGGCCTGCTGGATCGGTCGCTCGGCCAAGGGTCCGTCGCACACCCGCTGCGCCCAGACCTGCGCCGAGCACGGGATGCCGCTGGGAATCCTCAGCAAGTCCGACAGCAAGGTCTATCTGCTCTACCCCAAGCACGGCGCCGAGGAGGCCTTCGAGGACGTCAAGAAGCTGGCCGGCGTCAATGCCAAGCTGACGGGAAAGCTTCAGGAAAAGGACGGCCTGTTCGGAATGGAAGTTCATTCCGCCGCCAAGGCGGATTGAGGCTCCGCCTACCGCGCCGGTCCGAGCTCCGGACAGTCGGCCAGGCAGTACTTGGCGTGAGCGTAGCATTCGTCGGTGCAGTCGGCGGATGCGTGGGGGCACATGTCGACGCAGGCCATGTGCTTGACCGAGCATGAGTCGTAGCAGTTGCGGCCGGCGGGGCCGGTGGGCCGCAGGTCGCGCAGGCCCGGCATCTCCGCCGTTTCCTTGGCCGCCGAGCATCCCGACATAGAGAGGATGAGGGCGGCGGCGACGGCCAGTCGCGGCAGCGCCCGCAGTGCTCGCGGCTCTCCCTTCCGTTGCAGCCCCATATTCCGTGACCCTCCCCCCAAACAATCGTTTGCCCGAGTTCGGCTTCGCGTCTATGGGCTAGGGGATAGGGCGTTTCAACCGGCTGGATGAGGGGGCCGGAGGAGACGTCACGCACGTCCTGGCCGATCGGCCGTCGTGTCCGCAGCAGATGCGAGCACGGCGTTGGGAGGGCAACCCGCAATGCGACAATTCGCCGGCTTCACGGCGGCCACTCTGGCCGCGTGCCTGCTATCGATCGCCTCCGTCCACGCCGAGCCGCAAAGCGCTTCCCAGCAGCGTTGCATCACCAAGATGAACAAGGCTGCGACCAAGGTCCTCAAGATCCAGGCGCTCGAGACGCGCGCGTGCCTGCACAAGGCGGCCGACGGCCTGCTCTCCGAAGTCGACGCACTGACGTGCCCGCGATCCGACCTGCGCGGCCGCGTGGCCGCCGCGCGCAGCAAGGTCGACCGCACCGCCGAGGCACTGTGCCGTCCGCGCCCCACGCTCGCCTACGTGAACGCCGCCGCGTTCTCGGACGCGATGATCGAGGAAGAGATCGCCATGGCCGGCTCGATCTTCGGCGCCAACCTGGCGCTGGGCGCCGTGCCCTCTTCCAACTATCTCGGCGCCCGCTGCCAGTCGGCGATTCTCGCAGCAGCCGAGCGCGAGCTGGCAACCAAGCTCAGGGACTTTGCCGGCTGCCTTCGCGCCGGGCTCCAGACCTTCTCCATCACCGAGGACGAGCACGTCGCCGACTGCGCGCTGATCGCCGCCAGCACCGCCGCGCAGGTCTCCGACCGCTTCCGCGCCGAGGTCGTCGACGAGTGCGCGGGCAACGACCTTGCCGAAGTGCTGCCCGGCCGCTGCGCCGGCGCCGATGGCGCCTTCGGCATGGGCGACTGCCTGGCGGCCGTCGTCGACTGCCACATGTGCGAGATGACCGGCGCGATGCACGGCTTCGACCTGAACTGCGACAGCGTCGACGACGGCGCGATCAACGGCAGCTGCGGCGGAAGCCTCATCACGACGACGACCACGACGACCACGCTGCCGCCGACGGCGACGATGTGCGGCAACGCGCGCGATGCCGCGGTCGCACAGGAATTCGACCTGTTCGCCGAGGCCACGACCTGCACCTACAGCTGCCTGTCGGGCGGCAACCTTCCGGCGTGCGTGGCCACGTGCGTCAGCAACGCCACGGGCCTGAGCCTCGGCTGCGCGCAGTGCTACGGCACCTCGTCGCAGTGCGGGTTGGCCAACTGCGCCGGCGTCTGCGCCATCTCGCAGGCCTCGCCGGCGTGTCTGTCGTGCCTCGATACGCACTGCATTCCGGCGTTCGAGGAGTGCGCGGCGGTGCCGATCGAGGTGACGACGACGCTCGACACCACCACGACCACGCTCGACACGACGACGACCACGGTGGTCCAGCCGACCACCACGACGACGACCGTGACCTTCCCGCCCTCGGGCTACTGCACCGGTGCGGCCGACATGGCGGTGCTGGCCAGCGAGGACGTCGACGGCGCCACTCGCACGTGCACGTTCTCGTGCCTGGTCGAAGAGGACATCTCGGCGTGCATCGCAAGCTGCGTGGCCACCGCCACCGGCCTTTCGCCGCAGTGCGCCGGCTGCTTCGGCGACTCCGCCGAGTGCGGCATCATGAACTGCGCCGGCGTGTGCGCCGCCGATCCGAACTCGGCCAGCTGTCTGTCGTGCGTCGCCGTCAACTGCGGTGAGGCGCAGGCCGCCTGCATGGGCACGCCAACCACGACCACGACGACCGTCTCGACCACGACCACCACCGGCGGCCCGACCACCACGACCAGCTCGACCACGACCACGACGATTCCGGGCGGCGCCTGCACCAACAGTGCCGACCGCGCCGTCGACGAGCTCTACGACATGCAGGCGCAGACGACGACGTGCACGCTCTCGTGCCTGTCCTCGCCCACGCGCCCGCAGTGCATCAGCACCTGCGTGGCCAGCGCCACCGGCGCCAGCGCCGCCTGCTCGACGTGCTATGGGCAGACCGCCGAGTGCGGTCTGCAGAACTGCGCGCAGCAGTGCGCGATCAATCAGAGCTCGCCGCCGTGCCTGGCCTGCCTCGATGCGGCGTGCGTGCCGGCGTTCGATGCGTGCACCGGCCTTGGCGATCCGCCGCTTCCGGCCAGCTGCACCAACCAGACGCGCGACGGCAACGAGAGCGACGTCGACTGCGGCGGCGACTGCGACGAATGCGCCATCGGCGATACGTGCGGCGCCGCCAGCGACTGCGTCACGGGCGAATGCGTCGGCGGCACCTGCAGCGCGCCGACCACGGTGATTTCGTTCGGCTCGTGCGCCAACGGCTACATCGACCCGTTCAGCGATCCCGACGCGCTCGATCTTGGCGCCTACGGCACCGGTGCCGATGACGGCTACCGGGTGACGCTGGCCTCGACGACCGACGTCTACGTGCAGCTCACCAACCAGCTCGGCTCGACCGCCGTCTTGCAGGCCGCGATGCTGACGACGGCGGGCAATGCGGCAACGGCGGTGCTCGGCACCGGCGAGGTCGTCGAAGGTCAGAACGGAACGGCCGGCCCGACCGCGCTGGCGCCCGGCACCTACTATCTCTACGTCGACTCTTCGCTCGAGGACACGTACGGCCCCTACGACGTCTGCGTGCTGCCGGCGCCGAGCGTCTCGCTCGGCTCTTGCGCGACGATGTCGGTGGGCAACGGCGACGGCGACAACGTGCAGCTTGCCGGCGCCGGCGGCGACAAGGGCCTGCGCTTCACCTCGCCCTCCAGCACCAACGTCATCATCAAGCTGCGCAACCTCTCGGGCGCCTCGACCATGGCCGCCGGCCTCTACAACGGCTCGACTCTCGTCGCCTCCAGCTCCACCGGCACCACGCCCCTGTTCACCGAGCGCCGCACGGGCCTGGTCGCGGTGTCGGCGGGCACGCCCTACACGCTGCAGGTCGACACCGCCGCAGTGGACAGCTTCGGGACCTTCGAGGTGTGCGTTGTGCAGGCGGGCTGCGGCGACGGCATCGTCACCGGCAGCGAGACGTGCGACGACGGCAATCAGGTTGGCGGCGACGGCTGCAGCGCAGCCTGCGGCCTGGAGTCGGGCAAGATCGTCGTCGACTCGTGCCGCACCGACAACATTCCGCTCTTCGGCAGCGACTGCGACGACTGGACGCTGCCCATCCTCGAGAACGAAGGCGTCTACCTCGAGGTCACCAATCCGGCCGGCGGCACGCTGCTGGCGCGCGGCTCGATCCGCCAGGGCTCGACCCAGCTCGTGGCCACCGGCGACGTTCCCATCGGCCAGAGCGGCAGCACGAGTATCGTCAACCTGAGCGCCGGCGGCAGCTACGTCGCGCGGGTCTGCGACGTCACCGGCGCCGGCACCGGCAACTACACGGTCTGTGTGCGATCGGCCCGCAAGGTCGAGCTTGGCGGGTGCTACGCCGGCAACGTCACCGACGGCGACGGCAACGCCATCCACCTGGCCGGCCCGGTCTCGGGCGGCGATGAGGCGGTGCTGTTCCAGCCGCCGCACACGGCGACGGTCAAGCTCACACTCAATCACAAGGGCGGCGGCGGCCTGCTCGCGGCCGGCGTCTATGACGGACAGCCGGGCAGTCTGCTGGCGGGATCGGCCGTCGGCGCCTCGCCCTCGCCGATTGCCACCGGCGGCAGCGGCCAGAGCGGCCTGTTCGAAGTCAACGTGGGTCAGGTCTACCGGGTCTACACCGACATCGCCACGCTCGGCACCGCCGGCAACAACTACGAGGTTTGCCTGGCCGAGGTGGCCGGCGACGCCTGTCTGAACGAGGCGGACGAGCTGGTGCGGTCTTCCGTCAATCTGGACGCCGAGGCAGAGTCCTCGGGAGTTTCCTGCAGCGGCGGCGCCTCGTGCATCTCCGACCATATGGAGAGCGTGGGCTTGAGCCCGGCGTGCGCCGACTGCTACGGCGGAACCGGATCGTGTGCCGCGTCGAACTGCGCGTTCCAGTGTCTGAGCGATTCGAGCAGCAGCGGCTGCCGCAGCTGTGTCGCGTCCAACTGCGCACAAGAATTCGAGGTGTGCTCGGGCTGGACGTACGAAGACTAGGGCGAACATCCGAGAAGAGGGCGCGGGGCTCTCTTTTCGGCTGTCGAAGGAAGAGGTGCTCGGCTAGGCTGCCGGGCTTTACAGAAGCCAGCCGCGGCTAATGGGCCAGCAGCGGAGGGGAGTGATGGGTGATGCATCTTTGGGATTGGATGCAGGCACTCGCGCGATTGGGCATCTCCACTGCCCGGTCGGCGGTGCCGGCATGCAGACCCAGCAACCGACAATTTCCAGAGTGGGACGAAGCGCGACGGCGACGCGCCGCCGTTCCATTCCCAAGACATACGGGCTGCCGCTGGTCGGGCCGCTCGCCGAGCTGCTGACCGACCCGCTGTCGTTCTTCGTCAAGAGCTACGTCACGCGCGGGCCGGTGTTCCAGGTCAAGGTTCCCACTCGCAAGTACACGGTACTGGCGGGCCATGAGGCCAACCTGTTCTTCCTCAAGGAGGACCAGCGCCTGTTCGAGCACGCCGAGCTCTACCAGAACATCGCGCGCGAGCTCGACGCCTCCCACTACATGATCGCCACCAGCGGCGACCGCCACGCCAATCTGCGGCGCTCTTCGATGCCGGCCTTCGCAACGGACGTGCTGGACGCGGCCACGCCGCGCCTGCTCGAGGAGATCGGCCGGCGTGCTCGCGCGTGGCAGCCGGGCACGCGGCTGCGTGTGCTCGATCTCATGCACGAGCTGATCGGCGACGTGATCGTGACCGCGCTGGCCGGACGCGCGCTCGGCTCGCACCTGCGCGATGCGGTGACGTTCGCGCGCTTCTCGATGGGATGCGGGCTCGGCGGGTATCCGGTGCAGTTCCGCTACGCGCCGCACTATCAGATGGCGCGGCGGCGGATGTTTCCGCTGTTTCGCGAGATCGTGCAGTGGCATCGCGACAATCCGGTCGAGGTGGCGGAGCGCTGTGGCGGGGGCGCTGGCGATGGCGCGGGAGGTGGTGCCGGCGGTGCCAATGCCTGGCGTGCCGGTGGGGGCAACGCTTCGCGTGCCGGCGGGGCCGGCGGGCGCGCGGCCGACTTCATCGACCAAGTGCTGGCGGTGCGCGACGAGAACGGGCAGCCGCTCTCGGACGACAACATCGTCGCGCTCGCACAGACCGTGTATTCGAACGCGCTGCTGTACGCGGCGCCGACGATGGCGTTCCTGCTTTACAGCCTGCTGGCCGCGCCCGAGGTGATGGCGCGCTGCCGGCAAGAGATCGACGAGACGTTCGGCCAGGGCACGCCCGACCTGACACAGCTTCGCGCTGCCGAATACTTCGGCGCCACGCTGCGCGAGTCGCAGCGCATGCATCCCATCGGCCTGGCCGCGCCGCGCGTGGCCAAGGAGACGTTCACGTTCGCCGGCTACGAAATCCCGCGTGGCGAGCGCGTGCTGATCGCGCTGACGGCATGCCATTACCTGCCCGAGATCTACCCGTCACCGTACAGCTTCGAGCCCGAGCGACACATGGAGCCGCGCAACGAGTCGCGTGCTACCGGCGTGTTCGCGCCGTTCGGATACGGCGCGCACTCGTGTCTTGCCGCCCGCCTAGTCGACGGCATGACGCGCGTGGTGGTTGCGGGGCTGGTGCGCAACGCGGAACTCGAGCTGGACCGGGCGGACTATACGATCCGCAAGCGCGTGAATCCGTTCCCTGAGCCGGCGGGGGATTTGGTGGTGCGGGTGGTGGGGGGGCGGTAGGGCGGCCATCGCCCCAGGCTTCGCCGCGCGCACACTCTCGTGTGCGTCCACAACGTGTGTGTCACCGAGACCGATTGCTCGGCAGTTCGCTTGGGACTCACACTATTCCTTTGGTGTCGTTGTCAGCGTTGTCGGTGCTCGGCCAACATGGTGCATGGCCGAAGTACGCCGAGGCACGGCCCCGCGAGGGCCGGCACTGACGCGTGAGCCGCCGAGGCTGCTGGAGCAGTTTCGTGACGAGATACGGCGTCTCCACTACAGCCGCCGTACCGAGCAGGCATACGAGTACTGGATTCGTCGGTTCGTCCTTTTCCATCAAAAACAGCATCCACGTCAGATCGATGCGGACGGCGTAGCAAAGTTCCTGACGCATTTGGCCGTGGTGGCCGGCGTGAGCGCGAGAACGCAGAACCAGGCGCTTCACGCGATCCTCTTTATGTACAAGCAGGTACTGAACGTGGAACTGCCTCGCATTCCAGGCATCACCCCTGCCAAGACCGCCCGCAGCTTGCCGGTGGTGCTCAGTCGCGAAGAGGTAGCGCGCGTGCTCGGCGAAATGCACGGCGTGACGCGGCTGATGGCCACGCTGCTATATGGGACCGGCCTGCGTCTTCTGGAGGTGTGCCAGCTACGGGTCAAGGACATCGATCTGGCAGGCAACCAGATCATCGTCCGCGGCGGGAAGGGACAAAAGGACCGCGTGACGATGCTGCCTCAGGTCATCAAAGACGATCTAGCGCGGCATCTGGCCAGAGTGCGCTCCCAGTTCGAGGCGGACGTGCGTCATGGCGCTGGCTACGTCGCGATGCCGGATGCACTGGCGCGCAAGTACAGCGGCTCGGACCGATCGTGGCGATGGCAGTGGGTGTTCCCGGCCACGCGGCAGTACGTCGACGGCCACAGCGGCGACCGCCGCCGACATCATCTTCACGAGTCCGTCCTGCAGAAAAGCTTCGCCGCTGCGGTGCGGCATGCCGGAATCGTGAAAGCAGCCAGCTGCCATACGCTGCGACACTCGTTCGCGACGCATCTGCTGGAGGCGGGGTACGACATCCGCACGGTACAGGAGCTGCTGGGCCACAAGGACATCAGCACGACGATGATTTACACGCATGTGCTCAATCGCGGGCCTGCCGCAGTCCGGAGTCCGGCGGATGCGCTGGGTGTCCGTGGTGGGGCGGGGTTGGTGAACAGGCCGCAGGATGGAGACGGTGGAGCCGCGGTTAGAGGGGCTGCGGGTTCCGCGTCTGCTTCGGCAAAAGGTGTCGATCGAAACCAGAGCGGAAGCGATCGGCGCACCGCCGCTGGCATCTCGGTGACGTCTCATGCCGCAGTGCGCCGCCGGTGGTGATCGAGCGCACCATTTGCATGGACGGGCGCGCTTGACGGCCTATCGTCGTCGCCGGCCCACGTGAATAGCATGTCAGGACCGGCGGTTGCGGCTACCCATGGGATCGCCAGCGAAATATAACGCGGGCGTGGACGGCGTATCTAGGAATTGGGTAGGTCGGCCGATTAGTAGTTATCCTCTAATGGAGTTTGCGACGTGACTGAATTTGAGAGCGGAGACGGAGAAACGACGCGGGTCGGATTCGTGAACCGCAACCAGCAACGTTGCTGCGGGCATCGTGGGATCTCCGGAACAGATCATCTGCAGAGGGCGTATCGCATGGAATGCCTCCGGCCGACCTGCGGACATATCTACGGAGCAAACGGTTCAGACATTTTCCACCGGCGATGCCCGAAGTGTCAGGGCGGGGCCGCGGGAATTCCTTTTTGACCGCGAGCGAAGCGGCTCGTGCAGAGTAATTCGGAATGAAATCCCGCTCTTCTATGACAACCTACGCGACGCCACAGGAAACGACTGACCGTCTGTTCTATGAATGGTGGTGCTTACGATCGCGGAGGAAACGCTGGCGCGACAGGCGATCGAGCGGGTGACTCAGAACGCCTGGATCGAAGTTGGCGCTATTCACGGTCGGAATCTTGCTGACTTCTTCTATCCGACGCAGGCGATTGCGCGTAGGCAGGCCGACGATGTTTTCGCTCAGGATCTCGTGCCCGACGGCGAGTGGGTTGCCACCCGTCCAGCCGCCCCTGAGTCCTTAAGCCGGCATGAATTCCGCGATCCCGTCAACAAACAGATCGCGCACCTCACCAAATCAACGAATCCGAAGAAGGATTGGGACTTTTCAATCGTTGCCACCGCACTGCAGCCTGCATTGGAGCATTTTCTCCAAATGGTTCCATTGGCCTCTCTTGGAGAGCGCTGGCGTGAACAACTGGCAACGAAGAGTGGTCCTCGCTGGGCTACTGCCCAACGGGTTTTGCAGGTGCGGCACACGGATAACAGCGCATGGAGCAGGCCGGCATGAGCGGTTTCCGCAATGTTGTAGCGCCCCGCGCCGGCTGCTCAGGCATCCGTTCGGCAGAGGAATTGGATGCCTGAAGTCGAGCTGACTTTCCCGGGCGGCTCTCGGTCACGCGTGAATCGCGCTGGCGATAACGTGCGCGTCGGCCGTCAGACGACTAGTGACCTCGATGCAATCGAGGAGTGGCGTGCGGCTCATCGCGCCGTGCTGAACACATTTCAATCGATTCTCAGGAATCGCACCCGTGGTCGGAAGATAACAGTCGCACAGCGTCACAAACGAAAACGAACTATTTTCGACAAGCTACGCCGACTGCCCCGAATGCAGTTGTCACGGATGGACGATATCGCCGGTTGCCGGCTGATCTTCCGCAATGTGAAGGAGCTTTACGCTTTCCGATCTCAGTTCCATACGGCGCGATTCAACCATAAACGACGCAACGATCTCGATAAGTACGACTACATAAAGACGCCGAAGCGAACCGGATATCGCGGCGTGCACGACGTCTACGAGTATGATGTGCGTTCAGATGTCGGCCGAGCCCTGGCAGGCCTCTACGTTGAAATCCAATACCGGACACTTGTGCAGCACGCCTGGGCGACCGCGGTAGAGCTGATTGGTTTCGTGACAGAGAGTCAGCCGAAGTTTCAGGCAGGTGACCGACGTTACGAGCAAGCAATGGCGCTGGCGAGCGAGGTGCTTGCGCGGGCGTTCGAGGATCGCAAGGGCCCGTTTCCCATTCTTGAGGATCGAGAGGTCGTCAAGCAGTTTCTCCGGCTGGATCGAGAACTCGGTCTTGTGCGCACGTTGCGGGGACTTAACGCAGCAGACAAAGCCGTAACGGAGAACCGCAACGCCATCCTGATCTTCGACACGTTGGGCGGCTTGGAGGTTCGATCCTACCGAGATGCGACAGAGGCGTTGCAGGCTCTATTTGGGCTCGAAAAACAATACCCAGATCGGGATATCGTCCTAGTCCGTGCAGACACCAGTGACGAGGTCCGTATTGCGTTCAAGAACTACTTTTCCGACGCGCGGGATTTCATAAAGTTGGTAGAGGAGGGGTGTGCCAAGCTCTCGCACGTTACACAATTGCAGCGCAAGCCAGTACGGTCGCGCAGGCGAAGTTGACACGAGCGCCGAACAACGCATGGAGCAGGCCGGCATCGGCCGTAGCAACACGCTCGCGGCGTCTTGCGCCGGCTGCTCATGCACACGTTCGGCAGCATAGTTGTCGCTCTCTTCGGGACGCGTTTTTTCTGCGTCGTTGCCAGCGTGCGAACTTTTCTAGGGTCTTGCCGGGTCCAAGCCCGGCGGCGCCTTGCACGAGCCGGGGCCCGGCCTACACTTGGCCGAATGTAGATGCGGAGCTGCGCCATGCACACGTTCAACGTCGTAATCGAAAAGGACCCAGATACATCGCTCTACGTCGGGTACGTCCCGGGCTGGCCGGGGGCTCACAGCCAAGGTGCGTCGATCGATGAGCTGCATGCGAATCTGCGGGAGGTCGTAGCAATGTTGCTTGAGGACGGGGACCCGGAGTTCGAGTCGGAGTTCGTCGGCGTGCAGACCATTCGCGTTTGGTAGTGGGAACAGTTCCGGTTCTAAAGCCACGTGAGGTGGCTGCGCTGCTTGAAGCGCTAGGCTTTCAGGAAATTCGACAGCGTGGCTCGCACAAGCAGTATCGCCACAGCGACGGGCGCGGAACCACGGTCCCTTTCCACAAGGGGCACGACATCTCTCCGACGCTTCTCCGTAAAATTGCCCGCGATATCGGCCTGACCGTTGACGAGCTTCTGGCCGGCAGGTAGTGCTCGCCGAACAGCGCGTGGAGCGGTCGGGCACCGTCGCTATTGCAGGCAAGGATTGCCTCGCGCCCGCCGCTCACGCATCCGTTCGGCTCCATCCCCTTGATTGACAATACGAATATACGTATAGTCGGTCTTGCGTGAAGGCGGTCGTCTTCATCGGATCCTCCTGTGAGGATCTGGCGGCGTTCCCGCGGGAAGCGCGTCGCCGTGCTGGTCATGAGCT
>DASPNR010000022.1 GCA_035626395.1 Candidatus Limnocylindrales bacterium
GCCGTCCACGGCCTCAAGGGCACCGCCGTGATCGGCGGCCGGATATTCCGGCCGGGCGGCGGGATCACGCTGGGCGGAAATTCCGGCACCAATGCCATGCAGGTGTACCGCCCCACCATGCGCTGCGAGTGAGGCCTTAACCTCTCCCGCCCGCGTGGCGACTCACTTCTTGCGCTTCTGGTCGCCCTTGCGGCCGTGGCTTGGTTCGACTGTCGTCTGGCACTCTGCCTGAAGTCTTGGCCGGGCGAGCGCCAGACGACAGTCGGATTTGGTAAACCAGCTCTCGTGATCGCGGCCCCTCTCGGTTTCGATCAAGGATAGTTCAAACTAAATTAGTCTGAGTACTTAATTGGATTAGGAGCTGGCAACTATGCTTTCGCTTCTCGCACGGAGCCGTTCCCTTCTTCGCGGCCGTGGCGCACGCGGCCTGCGCGCCTTCGACAGTCTGCGGTTCTCGGTGCTCGACCTCAAGCTTGGCGGACGCATGCTGGTCAAGCATCCTGCGCTCACCGTGATCGCAACGATTGCCGTAGGGTTCGCGGTCGCCGTCGGCACTGTCGGGTTCGAGATCGCGCGACAAGCGCTCTGGCCGACGATTCCGCTTCCGAACGGCGACGCCATCGTTGCGTTACAAAACTGGAATGCCGCCGAAAGCGTGCGGATCGACGCATCGCGCCGTGATTACGAGCTGTGGCGCGGCGGTCTCAGCACGATCACCGATCTTAGCGCCGTCGAGGTGGAAGAACGCAGCATCGCCGTCGGCGCCGGCCCCGGTCAGCCGGAGACCGTCGCCAACGTGACCGCGTCGACCTTTGCGCTGACGCGCGTTCCGGCGTTGATGGGACGCACGCTGCTGGAAGCCGATGAACGGGGCGGCGCAGAAGAGGTCGTGGTGGTCGGATACGACTTCTGGAAGAACAAGCTGGACGGCGCGGCAGACGCCGTCGGCCGCGTCATTCGCATCAGCGGCACGCCTGTCACGATCGTCGGCGTGATGCCACGCGGCTACGGATTTCCACGGCGGAACGGCGTCTGGCGACCGTTGCATCTCGAGCGGATTCCCGAGGCATCGCCGAGCCTGCGGTATGTCTTCGGGCGGCTGGCGCCGGGCCATCCACGCGAGGAAGCGACCGCCCAGGTGGCGGTGATCGGCGCCCGAGCAGCGACGACGTTTCCGGAGACGCGCAAGAATGTGCGCCTGCAAGTCGTCTCTCTGCCCGACGCTGTCAGTTATTGGGACGACGGCCTGCCGTGGATGCTGGCGTCGATGAACGTGTTCCTCGTGCTGTTGGCCGCGCTGTTGTGCGGCAACGTCGCAATGTTGTTGTTCGCCCGCGCCGTCAGCCGAGAGCGGGAGCTCCTGGTTCGCGCCGCACTCGGCGCCGGCCG